>JBELEU010000024.1:0-17156 GCA_042093455.1 Crocinitomicaceae bacterium
ATCCTGAATAAGCTTAATGCTTTTATCTCTACCTAAAGTTATTGGAATTACAACACCAGGGAATAACACGTTATTTCTTAATGGTAGAATAGGTAGTTTTTCAGGAACTTCTTCTTTGTTCATCCTATCCTCATCTTCAGGGGATATTAATGGAATAAAATCGGTTTCTTTTTCAACTATTTCTGAAAAATTCACCCAATCGTTATCTGCAAAAAAGTCATTCATAATTTTTATTTAATGTCTAGTGTGTCATTATGGCTGAAATTAACAGCTTTGTAATTATTTGTATTAATAAATTTATAACACCAACAGGTTAAATGGTTTAAATTAAAAAACCATAGTATAATTGAATCAATTGATGTGCCAAAGTGATGATTAATCCTCAGTAGATTCTTTAAAAACATGAAAAAGAATAGCTTCATCAACTTCTTTAAAGACTAAATTTCTTCTTTTCATTACAATTTCAGCAAGTTGTTTAGCTTTTTCAAAATCAAAAACATCTGAGTTTTCTCTTCCTCCCCAACTAAATGAAGGAATAAATTTTGGTGGGAACCCTGCGTCAAAAACATTGGCAAAAACTCCTACAACTGTGCCCGTATTAAACATTGTATTGATTCCTGATTTTGAATGATCACCCATAATAGTTCCACAATACTGAGTTCCAGTGCCTATAAAACCTTCTTCAGCATAGTTATAGGAACTAACTTCTCCATAATTATTCTTAAGGTTAGATGTATTGGTATCTGCCCCTAAATTACACCACTCACCAATAACGCTATTTCCTAAATAACCATCATGTGCTTTGTTCGCAAATCCTAAAAATACAGAATTTCCAATTTCGCCTCCAACTTTACAATTTGGGCCAATGGTTGTCGGACCATAAATTTTGGCGCCCATTTTCACAGTAGAATCATTCATCAAAACAAAGGGGCCTCTAATGTTAGAACCTTCCATTATTTCAGTGCCTTTTTGGATGTATATAGGACCTTCACTACTATTCAAAGTTGAACCATTAATTTTTGCTCCATCCTCTACATAAATTTCTTCACCAATTAGTAAATTCCCCAATCCGAAATCATTGGTTTGATGATCCTCAATATCTATATGTTTTAAGTCATTTTTTATTTCGTCTCCATTTAATTGGAAAATATGATGAGGGTACTCAACAATATCAACTTGTCCTTTATATTCGATAACATTATAACCTTGCAGGCTTTCTTCGATTTTATCATCATTTGCAGGTAATGGCTTAATGGCTAAAACAGCACCTTCTTGAACTAGAATAGTTTTTTCTTTAAGACCAAGTATTGACTTACACAAATTCTCATTAGGAAGCAAACCTCCAGAAATTCCAAATTCCACACTATCTTCAATAGAATTGAATTTCTCAGCTAAGTAATCTTTAGTTCTTACTCCTACCTCAAAACCAAATTGCTTGGACCATTTTTCTTGAATAGTGAAAATACCTATTCTTAGATGAGAGACAGGTCTTGTAAAAGTTAGTGGTAACAGTTGCTTATGGTACTGACCATCAAAAAGAACACATTTATTCATAACAAACTAATTTGAAATATTAAAACAAAAAAAAACCTCCTAAAAATAGGAGGTTAATATATTTAAAATAAAGAAGTAATCCGAGGATTATTTCTTTTGTTTAGCATATCTGTTTTTAAACTTATCAATTCTACCAGCGGTATCAACCAATGTTTGTTTACCTGTGAAGAAAGGGTGAGATTTATGAGAAATCTCTAATTTAATTACTGGGTACTCATTGCCGTCTTCCCATTCTATTGTTTCTTTAGATGGAGCGCAACTTTTACTGATAAAAGAATAATCGTTTGACATATCTTTAAAAACAACTAATCTGTAATTATCTGGGTGGATTTCTTTTTTCATTTTCTTGTTAATCTTAAAGTGTGCAAATTTAGTGTTTAAATTTACTTTTCAAAAAATAATTATCGGGAATAATAACTTCTTTTTTTTTTAGTTATATATATTGCGCACAAATTAAATGAAAAACAAGTTATTAATCATACCATTTTTAGGATTTTTGTTATTAACTATCTCTTGTAGAAAAGATACAATTTTGTCTGGAGCTAACTATACTATTGAGTTTTCTAACGATACTATTCTTTTTGACACCTTATTCACTACCATTGGATCAACAACCAAGTACTTTAAATTTTACAACAACAATTCAGGAACATTGAATGTTAGTACAATTGGATTAGCTGGTGGAACAGAATCACCTTTTAGAATAAATGTTGATGGCTCATCTGGTGTTTCCTTCAGTGATATTGAAATAAAATCTGGTGATAGTATGTTTGTATTTGTTGAAGTAACCATTGACCCTAATCAAAATAACCTACCCTTAATTGTTGAAGATTCAATTTTATTTAACACCAATGGTAATTCAAATAAAGTAGTTTTAAATGCATGGGGACAAGATGCCTACTTTCATGTAAATGAATTAGTAGAAGGAATTTGGTCAAATGATAAACCTCATGTTATTTATGGTATTGCTGCAGTAGGTTTCCCATCACTTGATTCTAACAAAACACTCACCATTGAAGCTGGAACAAAAGTACATGGACATGCTAATGCAACATTGTATATATATAAAAGTTCTTTAGTGGTTAACGGAACTATTAATAGTCCTGTAGAATTTCAACA
Organism: Crocinitomicaceae bacterium; assembly: GCA_042093455.1. Lineage (GTDB taxonomy): Bacteria > Bacteroidota > Bacteroidia > Flavobacteriales_D > Parvicellaceae. The sequence goes on from JBELEU010000024.1 coordinate 2,674, forward strand.
AGATAGAACAGAAGATTATTTACTTTATTCTGCAGATTCAACCTCTGGACAATGGAGAGGTATCTATTTATATGAACCCAAAACTTGTTTGCTGAAAAATGCTGAAATTAAAAATGCAACCATTGGACTACAAATTGATACCAACTCAAATAATGAAACTGTAACTCTAGACAAACTTAAAGTAAACAACTCACTCTACGCCAACATATTGACTCAAGGAGCAAATGTGATGGCAACCAATTGTCTTTTTGGAAGTAGCAATAATTTTTCAGCATTTATAAACATAGGAGGAAATGTATCTTTTGAACATTGCACCTTTTCTAACTACTGGAGCAACTCTAGAAATACACCTGCTTTTGTTCTTAAAAATTATTATGAAAGTGTTGATGATAATTTAATATTCAGACCTTTTAGTCAAGCCGATTTTAAAAATTGTATTTTTTATGGATCTACAGAAAATGAATTCTTCTTAGACACCTTAGAAAATTTTAATTCAACTGCCTTTTTTACCAATTCAATCATTAGAATTGACACATCTTTAGACAATCAATCGGTGTTCAATAATTGTTTAGTAAATGAAAACCCTTATTTCCAGGAACCCTATTTTTGGAATTTTGACATTACAGACTCATCCAACGCAATAAATCAGGGCACCAACTCTACCCTTTTAGATGACCTTTTAGGAAGGCCAAGATTAGCTCCTAATGACTTAGGGTGCTATGAATATCAATAACTATTTATGTCAACTGATTCTTTAGCTGCCAGTACACTATAAGATTTATTTAATTTTTGCAATTGAATAATGGTATCTAGTAAGTCGTTTTCATTCTCCCATGGGTAATGATTTAAGTATTTAGAATTGAATGAATTCATTCCAAATAATAAAATCCCTCCATTTAGTTTCGGTATTATAACAACATCTGTATGATCTAGTTGACTAAAAGCATGACTAATGTCAACTTTGTTTATATGGATAGATTCAGTACTAATTAAGACTATTTTTTTTGCCCATCTACCAAAAACCTCTTTAAGTGCATCGTAAATCTGTTGTTTAGGTTGATCTGAATTATGAATTTTTTTATCAAAATCCTTGTCATCAAATGAGCTATCATTTGCTATAAATTTATCATAATACAAATGCTTGTTAACATTCAACTCATTGGCCAATTCTGCAGTATGTTGAAGTAACTCAATGAACAAAGGCAATAAATGTTTTTTATTATCTACTTCCTTATCAAGGTTATTTAGAAAAGGGTTTTTTACAAAAATGATTAAATGATCGTCATTCATTACATATTTCTTCTGTATTGTCCTCCAACATCAAAAAGTGAATCTGTAATCTGACCAAGAGAACAATGTTTACTTGCCTCCATTAATTCATCAAAAATATTTTTGTGATTTATGGCAGCTTCTTTGATTTTAGTTAAAGATTCTTGAGCAATATTTTGCTTAGACTTGTGTAGTGCATTTAACATGGTTATTTGATAATCTTTTTCTTCGTTAGTTGCTCTAATAACCTCTTGAGGGATTACAGTTGGTGACCCTTTTGCGTTTAAGAATGTATTTACTCCAATAATAGGGAAATCTCCAGTATGCTTGAGCATTTCATAATGAAGAGATTCTTCTTGAATTTTACTTCTCTGATACATGGTTTCCATTGCACCTAAAACTCCTCCTCTTTCATTAATACTATCAAATTCAGATAGCACAGCCTCTTCTACCAAATCAGTCAATTCATCTACAATATATGAACCTTGCATTGGGTTTTCATTTTTAGCTAAGCCTAGTTCTTTATTAATGATAAGTTGTATTGCCATTGCTCTTCTAACCGATTCTTCAGTGGGAGTAGTTATTGCTTCATCATAAGCATTTGTATGTAACGAATTACAATTGTCATATATAGCATATAAAGCCTGTAAAGTGGTTCTAATATCATTAAAATCAATCTCCTGAGCATGCAATGATCTTCCGGATGTCTGTATATGATATTTCAATTTTTGAGCTCTAGAACCTGCACCATATTTATTTTTCATGGCTTTTGCCCAAATCCTTCTAGCTACTCTTCCAATAACTGCATATTCAGGATCAATACCATTTGAGAAAAAGAAAGAAAGATTAGGACCGAAATCGTCAATACTCATTCCTCTACTAAGATAATACTCAACATAGGTGAATCCGTTAGATAAAGTAAACGCAAGTTGAGTAATTGGATTTGCACCTGCCTCGGCAATATGGTAACCGGAAATAGAAACAGAATAAAAGTTTTGTACTTTTTGACGAATGAAGTATTCCTGAACATCTCCCATTAAACGAAGTGCAAATTCTGTAGAAAAAATACAAGTATTTTGAGCTTGATCTTCTTTTAAAATATCAGCCTGTACTGTTCCTCTAACCTGAGAAAGAGTCTTATTTTTAATATTTATGTAAACATCATTTGGTAAAACTTCATCACCTGTAACACCTAAAAGCATTAACCCTAGTCCATTATTGCCTTCTGGAAGCTCGCCTTGATATTTAGGTCTTTCAACACCTCTTTCTTTATACAAAGAAATGATTTTGGATTCCACTTCTTTCTCTAAATTATTTTCAGAAATGTATTTTTCACAATTTTGATCAATTGCAGCATTCATAAAGAATCCTAATAACATTGGTGCAGGACCATTGATGGTCATACTTACTGAAGTTGAAGGATTGGATAAGTCAAAACCCGAGTACAATTTTTTGGCGTCATCTAAGCAACAAATTGAAACACCAGCATTTCCAATTTTACCATAAATATCTGGTCTAATATGTGGGTCATTTCCATATAATGTTACTGAATCAAAAGCAGTAGATAACCTCTTTGCTGGTAAGCCCATGCTTACATAATGGAAACGTTTGTTAGTTCGCTCTGGGCCACCTTCACCTGCAAACATTCTTGTAGGATCTTCTCCTTCTCTTTTAAAAGGAAACAAGCCTGCTGTGTAAGGAAATTCACCAGGAACATTTTCTTGAAGAGACCATCTTAAAATATCTCCCCAAGTTTTAAATTTAGGCAATGCTACTTTTGGAATATTTAGGTTTGACAAAGAAAGAGATCCGGTTTTAACAGCAAGTTCTTTACCTCTAACATTAAATTTATAAACCGGCTGTTGATAGGATTCGTATTTAGTGTCCCAGTTCTCAATTATTTGAGTATTCCTAGCATCAATATCTAACTTTACTTGTTCTAATTTATTTTGTAATACCTTAATTGTAGCTGCATTTTCATTTGATTCCTCATTTTTAAGTTGATCAAGTGTAGAATTGATAACATACATTTTGTCAGCCACATCAACTTGTTTATCAACCCACTCATCATATGATCTGTTGCTTTCAGCAATTTCAGATAAATACCTTACTCTCTTGGTAGGAATAACAAATACTTTTTCAGACATTTCATCTGTAATTTCATAACTAGAATCTAAGTTAGATGTTGTTCTCTCTTTAATAAGGTCCATTAAAGCCTTATATAAATTATTCATTCCAGGATCATTGAACTGAGAAGCTATTGTACCATAAACTGGTAGACTTTCGTCAGAGGCATCCCATAAATTATGGTTCCTTTTGTATTGTTTTTTAACATCTCTGATTGCATCTAATGCGCCTCTTTTATCAAACTTATTTAGTGCAACTGCATCAGCAAAATCCAACATATCAATTTTCTCTAATTGAGTTGCAGCACCAAATTCAGGAGTCATTACATACAATGAAACGTCACTGTGTTCAAGAATTTCAGTATCTGACTGCCCAATTCCAGAGGTTTCTAGAATAATCATATCAAATTGAGCAGCTTTGAGAATGTCTAAAGCCTGAGAAACATGTTTGGAAAGAGCCAAATTACTTTGTCTAGTTGCCAATGATCTCATGTATACTCTATCACTTTTGATTGCATTCATTCTAATTCTATCTCCTAACAAGGCACCACCAGTTTTTCTTTTAGATGGATCAACAGAAACAATTGCCAAATCTTTTTCAGGAAAATCAATTAAGAAACGCCTAACTAATTCATCTACTAAAGATGATTTACCAGCACCACCAGTTCCGGTAATGCCAAGAATAGGTACGTTGACTTTTTTTGACATTTTTTCAATATCTGAAAGTATTGAAGCATGTTCTTTTCCATAATTCTCGGCAGAAGATATAAGCTGTCCAATTTCTAAATGATTTGATTTATCAAGTTTTTTTAATTGTCCATTTAATTTTTGACCTGTAGGAAAATCACATTGTTCAATTAAGTCGTTAATCATACCTTGTAGACCTAACTCTCTACCGTCATCTGGATGGTATATTCTTGCTATTCCGTAATTTTGTAAATCTTTTATTTCTTCAGGGAGTATGGTACCTCCACCACCTCCAAATATTTTAATATGGCTAGCCTTTTTTTCTTTTAATAAGTCAAACATATATTTGAAGTACTCATTGTGTCCACCTTGATAAGAAGTCATTGCAATCGCTTGAGCATCTTCTTGTATGGCACAATTAACAACTTCTTCAACGCTCCTATCATGTCCTAAGTGAATAACTTCACATCCAGTAGATTGGATTATTCTTCGCATTATGTTAATTGCCGCGTCATGTCCATCAAAAAGTGATGCAGCTGTAACAATTCTAATTTTATTTTTTGGGCTATAAGGTTTTTGGTCCATTCAATAATTTTTTACAAAAATACATTTTTGATATTACTTGTAATAATTTATAATTTACATAAATTGGCAAAAACAAATATTATGTTTTTTATTGCATCAAAAATATTGTCCTTTTTGATTGATCCTTTTTTTTGGATCATCGGTTTTTTTTTACTAGCTGTATTTTCTAAAAAGGTATACAAGAGAAAAAGATACTTTATAATTGGACTTATTACTCTATTTATTTTTTCAAATTCTTTTATTTTTAAAAGTTTTAATGGCTTTTGGAAGATTAATCCTGAACTAGAAAATCCTACAAAATTTGATTTTGGGATTTTGCTTGGTGGTATGATAAGTCTAAATTCAGATGAAAATGCCATTAAATTTAATTCTAATAACGATAGACTTTTAAACACCATTGACTTGTATTATGCCAAAACAATTGATAAAATTTTGATTACTGGGGCTTCAGGAAGTATGGTTTCTGAGTTGATTGAAGCAGATTTAATAGAAAAGTATTTACTTGGAATAGGCATACCTGAAAATGATATTATCAAAGAAACAAAATCAAAAAACACATTTGAAAATGCTCAGTTTTCTGAAGAAATCATAATGAAACTAGGTGAGAAAAGTCAATATAAATGCCTTATTATCACATCTGATTACCATATGAGAAGGTCGATGTCATGTTTTTACAATACCAATCTTAGTGTCTATCCTTTCACAAAAAAATTAGAAGAAAAATATTTTGACTTTGAATCCTTTTTAATACCTCAGTCTAATGTATTGTATCAGTGGAAAATTTTAAGTCATGAAATTGTTGGCTATTTTTCATATAAAATGATGGGATATATTTAATCATTTTGAATAATTGACAAGAGGTGTCAAATTTAAATTAAATTCTATGTTTAATTTCTCAATCAACATGTTGTAAAAATCTATTATTCTAGATCTATTTTCACCTGGTTGATGGACATAAAACCAAACCTTATTTAACCCAAGACTTCTTAATTCTTTAATTTTATTTACCCAACTTATAATTCTTATTTTATCAGATGGATGTGCAAAATCACCAACATATCTTATAAATAGCTCATCTGACGATAGATTAAAATGTGCAACATCTCTCCTTCCAGGTGTATCTGTGATAAGTGAAACAATATTATTTTCTTTAAATAATTGTTGCCATTCTAACTTGACACTTTTCTCAAACCATGAAGGGTCTCTAAACTCAATTGATAATGGTGTATCACGTGGCCAAAATGAAATAAATTTTTCCAATTCATTGAATTGTGATGACCTAAAATAGTTTGCCATTACTCCAAAACTTACACCAGAGTATTGATTTAAATGAGCAACTGCATTGATAAATTCTTCTAACTTATACTTTGCATCTGGATGATTAATATCTTTTCTATGAGTAACTACTTGTGGAATTTTCATTGAGAACTTAAAATCCTTTGCAACTTGACTCATCCATTTGTCTAAAACATTAACTTTTGGTGTTGAATACCTTGTTGCATTCACTTCAATGCTATTGAACTGATTAGCATATGCCATCAAAAAGTTTTTTATGGGTGTATTTAAAGGATATAAAACCCCTTTGTATTGTTTGTCAGAAAATCCTGGAGCACCAAAATAAAACTGCAGTGTTTTTTTTTCATAGGACTTTAAAACCTGCTTTGATTCTGATGAAATAGTAGCAAAATCAAAATCTATACTATCTAATTGCTCTACTTGGCCAAATTTCATTAAAAAATGATTTATTTTTGAACTACTAAATTAAGCTACTATTTTAATTCATATAAATTTTTGATGAATATTAAACAAATAAGATTAAAACCAACCAAAGAAAAATCAATTCTTAGATTTCACCCTTGGGTTTTTTCTGGTGCAATTAAAGAGGTTGACTCAGATATTATAGAAGGTGATATTGTTGAAGTTATTTCTAATAAAGGACGATACCTTGCGACAGGTCATTATCAAATTGGAACCATTAGTGTTAGAATATTTGAATTTAAACAACAACCTATTGATGATAAGTATTGGTCAACTAAAATAGCCAAGGCTATTTCTCTTCGTAAAGACTTAGGTTTCATTGATAATGAAACCACAAATATATTTAGACTCGTTCATGCTGAAGGAGATGAAATGCCAGGCTGTATAATTGATGTTTACAACACAGCTGCAATTCTTCAATTTCACTCTTTTGGAATGTGGAAATTAAGAAATATATTTTCAAATATTATTCAGAAATTAATGCCAAATATTGAATATATATATGATAAGAGCAGCAAAACACTTCCTGAAAAATTTATTGTTGAAAATACCATCACTAATTCCTATTTATTCAAATCTGGAAATGAAGACCAGGTTATAGCTTCTGAACACAATAATTTATTTAAAATTGATTGGATTAATGGTCAAAAAACTGGATTCTTTATTGATCAACGTGAAAATAGACAATTGCTTGGTCAATTATCAAAAGGAAAAAAGGTGTTAAATACTTTTTGCTATTCTGGTGGATTCTCCGTATTTGCTTTAAATGGAGGAGCAAAAGAGGTTCATTCATTAGATAGCTCAAAGAAGGCAATTGAACTTGTAGAAAAAAATCTAGAATTAATTGATTCTGATGTTGGTAAACATGAATTAATTGTTGAAGACGCAATGGATTTCATAAAAAACTTAAAAGAAGATTATGACATTATTGTACTTGATCCCCCAGCTTTTGCAAAACATCAAAAAGTTAGGCACAAAGCAATTCAAGGATACAAAAGGTTAAATGCAAGAGCAATTGAACAAATCAAACCGGGTGGAATACTTTTTACTTTTTCCTGCTCTCAAGTAATTGATAAAGAGCTTTTTAGACATACTATCCTATCGGCAGCTATTAATGCGGGAAGATCAGTTAAGATATTACATCAACTTCATCAGCCAGCGGATCATCCAGTAAATATTTATCATCCTGAAAGTGAATACTTAAAAGGTCTTGTCCTTAAAATTAATTAATTCTATGAGAATAGTTTTCATGGGAACTCCAGAGTTCTCAGTACCCTGTCTAGATATTCTAAATAAAAGTAAACATCAAGTTGTTGGTGTTGTTACCGCCACGGACAAACCTGCTGGAAGAGGTAAAAAAATAAAGTCATCTGCTGTTAAAAAGTATTCAATTGACAATGAATTGTTCTTGATGCAGCCCGAAAAACTAAAAGCCGATACATTCATCGATCAACTTAAAGAACTGAAAGCAGATATATTTATCGTTGTAGCATTTAGAATGTTACCAAAAATGGTATGGGATTTACCAAGTTTAGGCACTGTAAACCTTCATGCTTCATTGCTACCAAACTACAGAGGAGCTGCCCCCATAAATTGGGCAATTATTAATGGTGAAAAAATATCTGGAATTACAACTTTCTTTATCAATGAAGAGATAGATAAGGGAGCAATTCTTCTTCAAGAAGAAATTAGTATTGAAAGTTCATTTTCTGCTGGTGATTTGCATGATATAATGATGAATAGAGGAGCTAAACTAATATTAGAAACAGTTAACAAATTAGCAACTAGTTCTTTAAAAAAAATAGATCAAAATTTAAATCAAACTGATTTGTGTAAAGCTCCTAAACTTTCAAAAGAAATTTGTAAAATAAATTGGAATAAAGACTCATTGTATGTAAGAAACCACATCAAAGGATTGAGCCCTTTCCCTGGTGCATGGACTACTTTATCAAACAACGAACACAATAAACATTTTAAAATTTATAATGCAGAACAGAGCAATTTAATTTTAAATAAAGGAGAATTAAAAATTATTGATGAAAAATTATATATAGGATGCGAAAAGGGATCAATTCATTTAATTGAGGTTCAAATTGAAGGAAAAAAAAGAATGTCAAGCTCTGACTTCATTAAGGGCTATTCCTCAATTAGTAATTATTACACATTATGAACTATTATTTAATCGTAATTTTTAGTTTTTTAATTCGATTTAGCATTTTATCTCAAAGCTATGTCAGCGATTTAAATAAAGTTAAACCCGATGTGTTTTTTGACAACATTCATGTTAAGAAGCTATCATCTGATGTTGATGCAACAACATTTGCTATATGGGTAAAACAGAAGGTTAAAATTCATAAACATATTAAACATGTAGAAAATATTTATGTAAGTGAAGGAAGTGGTGTCTTCCAATTAGGTGATTCAATTTTCAATATTAATTCTGGAGATTTAATTGTTGTACCGAAAAATACTTGGCATGGTGTTATTGTTAATTCTAAAAATCCATTAAAAATTTTATCCATTCAATCGCCTGAATTCATTGGGAATGATAGAGTTTTTAAGAATTAATGAATATCTAATTTTCATATATTTTATGTAAATACGACATAAAAAGATATATTTATAATCATTATGTTAAATAACAACTTCACCTACTCTATTTCAGTTGATTGTGTCATTTTTGGATATGATTCTACTGATTTAAAAGTTTTGCTAATTAAAAGAGGTGAAAAACCTTTTTTAGATTACTGGGCCCTACCTGGAGATTTAATTCATCCAAAGGAGAGTATTGATGACTCAGTTAAAAGAGTTATGAAAGACTTAACTGGCTTATCTGATGTTTACATGGATCAAGTCAAAACATTTGGAGATGTTGGTCGACATCCTTTGGGAAGAGTTTTTACCATAGCGTATTATAGTCTCATCAAAATTGATGATTATACATTGGATCCATCTTCATTTGCAAAAGAAGCCAAATGGCACTCCATCAATAACATCGGAGAATTAGCTTTTGATCATAATAAAGTTTTTGCAACCTGTAAAGAAAAATTAAAAGAAAGTGTTCGTCAAAAACCTGTAGGTTTTGAACTTCTACCTGAAAAATTTACATTATCTCAACTTCAAAACCTTTATGAAACAATTCTTCAAAAGCAGTTTGACAAAAGGAATTTTAGAAAGAAAATTATTTCAATGAAAATTTTAAAGGACTCAGGTGAAATGCAAAAAAGTGTATCACACAGACCTGCAAAACTATTCACATTTAACCAGAGTAATTACCAAAATCTAAAAGACACTGGTTTTAATTTTGAAATTTAATTCTTATTGATAAAGAAAAGTTGCTGCGTAACTTGCCATTAAGTTGTGATTATGTCCAACATTATCAACTTGATGGATTTCCCAATTGTAATTATAGTTTTTTGAATTGCTTATCGAATCACTTTCAGAGAAAAAATAAAATGCTCTTTCCAATCTATTTAAACCTTGTGCATTTGCTTCAGGTGTTTTTCTTAAAGATGGATCATTCGGGTTGTTGTCATTTGTTCCAATATGAATAATTAATTTCTGATTGAAAAAATTCTCTAGATCATTGTTGTTTAATGTAGTATTAAAAACACCATAAGGATATTCTATAGATTGATCAGGAATAGTGTACCAACCAGCATTTGCAGAAATTGCTCTATTTAACCTTGATAAAGGCTTAAAAAAAACAAATCTATGTACAAACTGAGCACCACCCGAATGACCAAATAGATCATAAGTATTATTATGATAATTTAATGATTCTTTAATTTCATCAAAAATTGGTTCAATAAAAGAAAATGTCCAATCGCTTTCATCATTTAAAATGCCATTGTCATTAAATATAAAACCTTCTTGATAGGAATTACTATTAGGAAAAAATTGATCAGAAAACTCTAGTGAAAAAACCATAAATTGAAATTGGTTTGCTAATGCAATCCATGTATTCCTATATTCTTCAGCATTTCTATTCATTCCTGGAAAAACAAATAAAATAGGTGCATTGGATTTATCTATATCAACAGGAATGTGAAAATAAACTTCTACTGGCTTTGGATTTGCAGTTGGGTATTTATCAAAAATAAAATCACCTGTATTTTCTAAATTGAGATTATCTTCAATTGTTGTTGGAACTTGATTGATCTTTCTACAACCAAAAAGGAATATCAAGCCAAATAATATAAAAAAACAATTTTTCATCAACTATTCTTACCAAATTTAATGATTATATTTGAGTGTATTATATAGAAATAACTAATGAAAAATAAATTTCAAAACTCTTTCTTTATCGTAGTAACTTTTGTTCTGTTTCTTTTAAGCTCTATCCAATGTGCTAAAACAGACGATGTTCAACCTATTGAAAACAATACAGTTGATACAACAGGAAATTCAGGTGGAATTGATACAACAGGAAATTCAGGTGGAAATGTTATTTACTCAGGTTTTATATTAAATGAGGTTTTGTATGACCCTCCTGCAAATATGCCTGGTGATGCCAACGGTGATGGAACAAGAGATCCAAATGAAGATGAATTCATTGAATTTGTAAATGATTCTGACTCGGCATACGACTTAAGTGGACATATGATTTTTGATGCTGCTAATTATAGTTCTGGAATACCCAACCATGTTTTTCCAAACAATACTATAGTTAACCCAGGTCAATCGGTTGTTGTATTTGGGGGTGGATCGCCTGTTGGTACATTTGGTGGAGCTCAAGTTTTTGTTTCATCTAATGCTGTAATGAATTTAAATAATAGTGGAGACATTATGACTTTTACGGATAGTCTTCAAAACATATTAATTGAATTTGACATTAGCCCATATTCAAATAACCCTAATGAATCGTACACAAGATCACCTGAAATTACTGGAAATTTCACACAACATGATTCTGTCGCTAATGGTGTTTTGTTTTCACCTGGAACTAAAGCAAATGGAAGTCCATTTTAACTATTCTTTTAATGAAGTTTTTTATATCTAATTTCTTGTTTATTTTATTGTTAGGATGTTCTTCTGCTCAAAATGAGTCTGAAATTATTCCATCATTAGAAACTAAAAAAACTAAAGTTCTTATGATTGGTAATAGTTTTACTTTTTATTGGAATCTTCCACAAGTAATTGAAAGAATGCTACAAGAAAATGGTCTTAATTTTGAAATTACTCAAGAAACCGTTGGAGGTTCTAAATTAAAAATGCATTGGGGTTTTAATACTGAAGATGATTATAAAATCAAAGATTACGATTGTGTAATTTTTAATGACCACAGCACCTACCCTTTAATGGAAATTGACACTTCATCTAAATACATCAATTTGTTTTGTGCATTAGCAAAAAAACTAAATGTTGAGCCCTATATTTTTGGAACATGGGAGTATGAAATGCTTAAAGAAATCTCACAAAAATCAAATAGAAATACAATGAGCATATTAGACTCTTTATCTAAGGTTAATGAGGCAATATATGTACCTGTTGGAAATGCTTTTAAATTGGCTGAAAGTAAATACCCTGAGTTGGATTTATTCATGGATGACAACAAACATCCTTCACCCAATGGAACCTATCTGGCTGCTTGTGTTTTTTACTCGATGCTTTCTAATCAGAGTTGCTTAGGCGTAGCCAAAAGATTTGTTGGGGAAGATATTAATGGAAAAAAAATATATTATATAATTACTGAAACTGAAGCATCAAAAAAATGTCAAGAAATAGCAGATCTTGTGACAGCTCCATTAAGGAATTAAAACTTTACTTGAAAAACACATTCAATACCCAATTGATTTTGCTCAGGAAAATTCACAAAGTTGTAGTATGTTGCCATCAATTGTGCTTTAACAGCTCTTTCAGAAAAATATTTAGTTAAGCCTCCCCCCATACTGTCGTAATTTACTAGTAATGAATTGTCGTTATCAAACTCTCTGAAGGATTGTCCCCACTTTGCATCTAAAGACCAGTCTCCTTTAAAAAGGTAACCAACTTGAATGTTGTATGCATTTCCTAAAACTAAATAAGTACTAATTTCAGTAGGTTCAAGTAAGTCTGTACCAGCAGCATTAATTGAACTTCCATCTAATTCATAAGCAGCAGTATTTACGTATTCGGCTAATAAATTAAACCCTTTGTATTTAAAAAGTAAATCAACATAGTTTTTAAGATAATTGGGGAACTTATTTAAACCCAAACTATCGAAAAACACAAATGTTTCTAATGGTGCATTTAGTCCAGGGTCTGGCTCTAAATAATGTCCTTCTCCAACAGAATGACTAGCACCTACATTTAAACTTGAAGCTGCTCCTATCATTAGCTTTGGTTTTGATTCCCTATATATGTCGTGTCCTACAATTTCATTGTTATTAGAAAAGAATCCGAAAGGATAAAGGTTGATTCTTCCTCCATACTTAAGTCCACCTTTATCAGTATCGTTAGATAAAACACCGAAAGAGTTTTTGCCGTCTCCACTTGTTAATGCTATTGATGGTTTAACACCAATTTTCCCCAATAAAAAATTAGATTCTATAAACAACCCAAACTCTCTTCCTGATTCACTAAAAACTTGACTTAAATTGTTTCTTGAAGCAAATTGAAGGTTGTATTCCATCATTTTCATGGAATGATTGTTAAGTGGAGATTGTTTTTGACCAAAATAAATACTTATGCTTTTTGTTGGGTGATATCCAGCCCAGGCATCTAATAAAGGATATGTGTCGCTAAAATTGGTTTGAATTAAAAAGGTAACCAAACCATTATTTAAACTCCCTTCAATATTGAAGTAGGCTCTTTTCACACCGAAAAAGTTTTCAGCATTGTAGGCAGAATCATCATATATAGTACGGAGAAATCTTGGTTGAGCCATTCCACCTATTTTGAAAAGATGGGTGCTGTCATCAAAATTGAACAGTATACCGTTGCCTAAAGAATAAGTGTATTGATTGTTTTTTTCGAAGGTTGAAGCTGACAATTCTTGGGTTTCTTGTCCGACATATTGAGTAATTATAAAAAGTAATAATGTAAGGAAAGAGGAACATTTTTTAATCATAATTCTTTATTTAATAAGTAACGGTGAATTTTATTGATATCATCAGGATCAATTACATTAAATCTTAAAAATCCAGAAAGCATTTCTGGTTCAAGCGTTTCAACGGCTAAATTTGATCTTTTCTGATTCATTGGTACAATGTAGGTGCCTTTTTTAAAAATCTTTTTGGTTGTAAATAGTTCAGTAGTTATTATGTTTTCATGAAACCCTTGGAATAATTCAGGTGACTGTTTTAAGGATGTGATTTTATACGATTCTATCTCTAAAAATTCATCGTATTTTAAAGTATCTACAGATAAACCTAATGTTTTAAGTTTATCAACTACACTACTTAGTTCCGATTCAATTATGTAGTAATTGGGCCGTTTTCTTGTTAAAACAGGTTTGCATTTTAACCCATTGTATAAGGTTACATCTACAGGAATTAATTCATTTTGATAAACGTCTATCATTTTTAGTGAATAACCTGTTTTTTCTTTTTTATATTTTATTACAATTTCGTCATTAAAATCGGTTGCTTTTTCCAATGCTGATTGTATTTCTTCTGCATATGTATTTGCTGTATTTAGAAACGAATTGGCCAATAAATATGTTGTAAATACTCTTCTATTAAATGAGGTTCTATTCAAACCTACGCCTCTAATTTCCATTAACAATGAAACACAGTTTGACAATGCATACGATGTAGCACTAGATCTAGGACTAACGGATCCTAAATTAAAATAAACAGCATTGTTCTTATGCTTTGAAGAAACATAATTATGATATTTCAACTTATATTGATCTAATACGGGCATTGCTTGTTTCAAAATGTAATCTTCTGTAACTTTTTTAATACTTGGAGAAACGTTTAGGTTCCCAGAGTAAAGAAACATTACATCAAACATTTGAGTTACTCCATATTCGCCAAACTTTACAAAATCAACTCTATAAGGTTTATACTCATGAAAATCAACCATCAAATCGGGTGAAAATGCATTAATTGCTTTTTTAATGTATATCGACTC
>JBELEU010000025.1:0-16514 GCA_042093455.1 Crocinitomicaceae bacterium
CTCCACTCATAATATTAAGCATAAGTGCAGCGTCATCTATAGAATGGGTAAATGTCCCTATTTGATCAAAGCTAGAGGCATAAGCAAATAGACCATATCTCGAAATTCTACCGTAACTAGGTTTAACCCCAATTACTCCACAAAAAGAGGCTGGTTGTCTAATAGATCCTCCTGTGTCCGATCCTAAAGAAGCCAAACAAAGACCTTCAGCAACTGCTGCGGCAGAACCGCCAGAAGAACCACCAGGAACCTTAGAAATATCATGAGGGTTTAATGTTGGGCCATAGATGCTTTTTTCGTTAGAGCTTCCCATTGCAAATTCATCACAATTCAATCTTCCTATTATTATAGCATCTTCATTGATAAGTCTTTCAATTGCAGTTGCAGTAAAAATAGATTCAAAATTTTCTAATATTTTAGAAGCCCCAGAGGATTTATGATTTTTGTAACAAAGATTATCTTTGATTCCTATGACCATTCCGGCAAGTAAACCTTGGGTTCCAAGTTTAATTTTATCAGAAATGTCTTTTGCTTTTGCTTTTGCTTCTTCTTCAAAAACCTCAATAAATGAATTGGTTTTTGATCGTTTAATATTCCCAATGTAGTCTGAAACTAATACCTCAAGTAAAATATCACCTTTGGTAAGAAGAGACTGTATATCTTTTAAAGACGTAAATCTTTTCAATGTTGTACCTATTCTTTATTGTCAGAATCAGGGTCAGATTTCACACCGTCCTTAAATTCTTTAACTCCTTTGCCAATTCCTTTCATTAATTCAGGAATTTTTTTCCCTCCAAATAAAAGTAACACAACAAGTACAATTAAGACTATGCCCCACGGCCCCATTTTTTGAATAAAAAGTAATGAATGATTCATATTGATAAGTTAATTTACTAGTTAATGATTAATACTTAAAGCCAACCATTGCTGATACACATCCTTCAATTTCCTCTTCACTAGCAGTCTCTAGATCAGGCGCTATTAAACTTATGATCAACCTTTGAGTTGAAGCAACTTTAAAATCATATGCTAAGTCAGTTTCACCTAGGCTGTCAAAAATTAATCTCCTGTTTTCATCCCTAACCGTAAAATGAACATTTGGTAAAACGGCATCAGCACAAGCAATTATTCTATAATCCTGTCCTTGGTAAAACGTAAGCATGAATTCTGATTTGTTTCCAGGATTTAGTTCACTGTAATTAAGTTGGCCAGTAGGAATATAGCTACCTAATAGAGGCTCGCAATTTTCTTTAACAAACCCTCTACATTGACTATAAGAAATTGAGCTTAGAAATAGTATTGAAAGTGTGATTAAAACCTGCTTCATATTTTTAAATTAATTGGTTAGTTCATTTCTGACAGTTTCAATTGAACTGTGAATGGACGAAATAATTTCTGGTGTAAATTTAAGTTTAAAATATTTACCAATAATCAAATCGTCTAAAAATTCTTTATTATCGGAAGTGGTCTCAACGTATTCATCTTTTTTTATTTGATCAAATAATTTTTCAATATTTTTAAGAGGACTAATAATCGATTCATTTATTTCTTCATCATAAACGAAAAAACTAAGTAATTCATTAAGATTAGATATGGTATATTTTTGGTCGGCAATTATTTGCTGAATCAATGAGTTGTCAGGGTTGATTTCGGCTAATTCACAAGCTAAATATAGACCTTCAAGCCACCCACCAGCCACAATTAAGCTAGAAAGAGCATCCCTGTCATTTTCTTTCATTATAGTTTCCATTTTCCAAAAGGTGCTGCCTATAATTACCTGCATAGAATCTCTATTGTCAAGATTGTATTCAATTCTATGTTTGGTAGATTCATTAATTACAGCATCAAGATGAATTTGTTTAGCCAAACTGATAACAGCATTTAATTCTTCTAATGTTTCTTTTTTCTTACTTGATAAAATACAATAGTTGAGGTCAGTACTGTAAAGTCCAAGTAAAATAGAAGTTTCAAATTGATTCAGTTCTTTTTCATAATTTTCAAGGGGGTACATTATTGATGCTTCAAATTCAGCCCCACTATTTTTTAAAATGATAGTTGTTTCCATAGGAGATGGAACACCAAAATAAATGGCTTGGATTTTCTCATCACTTATCTCTTTGTTTTCAATTGGAGGAAGGTCTGAAAGAACTTCTTCTTCAACACTATTGCAACCTGAGATAAATAGAAGTGATAAGGTAAAAAATAATATTAACGATTTATTATAGAACATATTCAAATTTTTAATGAGCATCTAGCCAGTTAGATCCTGTTCCTAATTCTACTTTCAAAGGTACTGGAAAATCTATTGCATTCATCATGCAATCTTCTACTATTTGCATTAAAACCTCTTTTTCTTTTTTATACATATCAAATACTAATTCATCGTGTACTTGTAAAAGAAGTCTAGATTTAAGTTTTAAACGATATATTTCCCCATGAATTTTAATCATGGCTAATTTTATAATATCAGCTGCGCTTCCTTGAATTGGGGCATTTATAGCATTTCTTTCGTCAAAACTTCTCATTGTTCCATTTCCGCTATTGATATTAGGTAAAAATCTTTTTCGTTGAAATATAGTTTCTACATATCCTTTTTCTTTAGCTAGTTCAATATTGCTATCCATGTATTTTTTCACAGAAGGATATTGTATGAAATAATTGTCAATAATTTCTTTTGCCTCAGTTCTTTTGATATTTAAACGTTGAGATAACCCAAATGCAGAAATTCCATAAATAATTCCAAAGTTTACCATTTTAGCCTTGCTTCTCATTTCTCTTGATACATTTTCAATAGAAGTATTGAAAATTTTACTAGCTGTTTCGGAATGAATATCATGGTTGTTTTTGAATGCATTTATCATGGACTCATCATTACTTAATCCAGCGATGATACGAAGCTCAATTTGTGAATAGTCAGCAGCCAGTAACAAATGGTCTTTATCTTTTGCACAAAAAGCTCTTCGGATTTCTTTACCCATTTCACTTCTTATTGGAATGTTCTGTAAATTTGGATTATTAGAGCTTAACCTTCCAGTAGCAGTAACAGCTTGCATGTAATTAGTATGAATCCTTTGGGTCTTTTTTGAGATTAACTTTGGCAGGGCATCTACATAAGTGCTTAGGAGTTTCTTTTGTTTTCTGTAAGATAAAATATTGCCAATTATTTCATGTTTATCTTTTAGTTTTAGTAATGTGCTTTCATCAGTTTTAAATTGTCCGGTTTTAGTTTTTTTAGCTTTTGGATCAAGTTCAAGTTTCCCAAAAATTACTTCACCAAGTTGTTTGGGGGAATCAAGGTTGAAATCTTCATTGGCCTCTATTAGAATATCAGCTTTAAGAGAATTTATACTTTTGTTGAGTTCAATTGAAAATAAACCTAAAGCATTTAAGTCAAGGTTTATCCCTTGATTTTCCATGTCAAGCAATACAGAAGTTAGTGGTAATTCAACTTCATTTAGTAGTTTATTTAGCTTTAGTTTTTTAATCTCTTTTTCAAGTATGTTATACAATTGAAACGTAACATCTGCATCCTCAGCACCATAATCTTTTATTTTATCCAATTCAACTTCTTTCATATTAAGTTGATTAACGCCCTTTTTCCCAATTAAGCTTTCAATTTTTATGGTGCTGTAGTTAAGTAAATTAGCTGCTAATCTGTCTAAGTTATGTCGCTGTTCAGGGTCTATTAAATAGTGGGCAATCATTGTGTCATAGACAGGGCCATTTATGTCAATTTTATAGTTTTTTAAAACGGCTTGATCGTATTTAATGTTGTGAGCTATTTTTAAAGATGATGATGCGAAAAAATCCTTATACAAGGATATAAATGGTTGAATTTCATCCTTTGAATAAGGAAAAGCCGCATAAAAAGCTTTGTTCTTTTCAAAACAAAATGAAATACCCAATAACTCAGCTTCATCAGTATTTAAAGAAGTTGTTTCAGTGTCAAAAGCTACTTCTTTCTCTTTTGAGAGCTTCTCAACAAGGTTTTTATGCTCTTCAATTGTTTTAATCAGTTGATAGTCGTGTTTGGTGGTGTCAATTGATGAAATAGTGGGTATATTGTTTGAGGAGCTTTCTCCCTCACCAAACAAAGACATTTGTTTTTCCTCTTCAATGGAGTATCCAAGGATTCTCTTTCCCAATTGGTTGAACTCAAGTTTTCTTAGAAGAGGAATTAATGTTTTCTCATTAGGTTTGATGAGTTTAAAATCCTCTTCTAAAAACTCAACAGGGGAATCAAGTATTATTGTAGCTAATTGCTTAGATAGTAATGCTTGATCTGCAAAATTCTCGACATTTTCTTTTTGTTTGCCCTTAAGGTCTGCAGTATTTACCAATAAGTTTTCAATGCTGCCATATTCTCCAATTAATTTTTTTGCTGTTTTTTCACCAACTCCAGGGACTCCAGGAATATTGTCAACTGCATCCCCCCATAAGCCAAGTATATCAATTACCTGTATTGGATCCTCAATTTGGAATTTAGCACAAATTTCTTTGGGTCCTAAAATCTCACTTGGAGCTCCGCCCCTTCCTGGCTTGTAAATAAAAATATTTTCGCTAACCAATTGTCCAAAATCTTTATCAGGAGTCATCATGTAGGTTTCAAACCCATTTCTTTCTGCTTCTTTTGCAAGCGTCCCAATTAAGTCATCTGCTTCATACCCGGGAACAACTACTGAACTGATATTCATGGCGTCAATAAGTTCCATAATATAGGGAATGGCAGTTCGAATATCTTCAGGCATTTCTTGTCTGTTGGCTTTATAATCTGAAAAAGTTTCTTCTCTATTTGAACCTCCTGGCGGATCAAATGCAACAACAAGATGTGTTGGATTATGGTTGTTTATTACTTCTAGTAAGCTATTAGTAAATCCTAAAATTGCAGATGTATTTAAGCCTTTTGAGTTTATTCTTGGGTTTTTTATAAATGCAAAGTGAGCCCTATATATTAAAGCAAAAGCGTCAAGAAGAAAAAGTTTCTTTTTCATAGTTAGATGTTATAGATAAAACTAAGGACCGTTTCCCCAACAGCGAGCAAAGTAGGTTTGTAAATAACATCTATATTGTCAGCATGTGTATGATGAAATTTACCAAAGTCAAAATTTCCAGAATTACCTCTTACTGAATAATGAATTATGTCAAGAGTAGGTATATTAGTCATTTTATTAATGTAGGTATGGTCATCCGTTATTGGAGGAGCTATTTTTTTCTTAAAATATTTTCCATGTCCGATTTTGCTTGCCATATTCCATAGCTTATTTTGGTAATATCCTGCATATTGTCTTGAAATACCTTCTTTGGGGAATTCTGCATTTTTGGCACCTACCATATCAAGCAATATTCCATATTTAGGCTTAATGTATTCAGGGGATAAGTTATACGCCCAATACTGTGAGCCAAGACACCAGGTGTCATTCATAGATTGAATGTCAAAAAAACGAGCGTTTAAACTTGGAGCACCATAATCTTCTACGTCAAAAAAGATAATATCAACCCCTTTGTCACAGTTTGATAACTGTAAAGATCTAGCAATTTCAATTAATACACCAACCCCGCTTCCACCATCATTCGCACCAATAATAGGTTGGTTTTTATTAATACTATCTCTATCTGCAAAAGGTCTTGTATCCCAATGAGCACAGAGTAATAATCTGTTTTTATTTGAAGGGTTAAG
This sequence comes from Crocinitomicaceae bacterium, assembly GCA_042093455.1. Classification (GTDB taxonomy): domain Bacteria; phylum Bacteroidota; class Bacteroidia; order Flavobacteriales_D; family Parvicellaceae. Next base: position 5,678 of record JBELEU010000025.1, read on the forward strand.
TTGAGCAATGATATTTCTTAATGGAAGCTTAGTCCCGTCAAATGCATTTACACTTCCAATTTGCTCAGTTGTATTGTAACCATAAGAGTTGAGTTTGTTGACGATCCAATCTCCACATTTTTCATGTGCCAAAGACTTAGGCTTTCTTGGCCCAAAAGCTATTTGTTTTTTTATGAATTCATAAGCCGAATCTGCATTAAATGGAGGAGGAGTGATCCATTGGGGTTCGACTTTACTATTTTGTTTTTCAATCTTTGCAGGAGTGTGATTGTCATTGCATGAAAAAAGTAATAAACCAACTGAAATAAGCGTTAATACTCTTGTATGTCTAATGATATGATTATTTGTGAATTTTAACATAAAATTAATAAGCATCTAATTTAACATACTTCAACAAACTATAGGTAATAATTACAAAATCTATTTTATGAATTATAACTTTGATATATTTATAGATAACACATGAAATTATATTCAACAAAGCAAAAGTGGAAACTCATTTTATCAATTTCTGGTATTGGAATTATAGTTTTGATTTTTTGGTTTTCATCCATGATTGTTTCAAATGTTAAAACAGCGGAGCTAGAGCAAATCAAACTTTGGAGTGAGGCAATTAAAAAGAAGGCAGCTCTTGTTAAGTTAACCAATGAAGCATTTGATGAGCTATCTAAAAATGAAAGAGAAAAAGTTTTTTTCTGGTCAAGAGCTACAAAAGAGTTTCAAAAGAATTTGGAAGACTATGGATTAGCCCTTGATATTATTCAAAAAAATAAAAATATCCCACTTATTTTAACGGATGAAAACACCAATTATGTTTCTCACTTGAATGTTGATTTTTTAGACAAGATCAAGTCTGATAATTCAATTATAATAGAATTAGCATCTTGTGTTGATTCTATTATAATTGAATGGGAAAAACAAAATAGCCCAATTGAAATCAAATATTCTAATAATAAGAGCCAAAAAATATATTTTTCAAACTCTAAAAAATATTTTCAACTGCAACATTTAAGAGACTCTTTATTAAACTCTTTTACTGACGAAATAATGAATAATATAGCGCTCGTTCCCATTGTCTTTTATGATACTATTTCATCATCTATAATAGCTTCAAACGTTATAAACTCAACATTAGAAAGTGGCGAAATTAAATTAGTTATTGACCAAATGAAAAAAGAGAATGTTCCAATTTCTATTGATTTAGGCTCCGGTAATAGTGGGGTAGTTTATTACAACAACTCTAAAACACTTTTTCAGCTTCAATATTTCCCCATTTTTATATTGATAACAATGGGGATATTTGCATTGATATCCTATCTATTGTTTAGTACTTTTAGAAAAGCTGAACAAAATCAGGTTTGGGCAGGAATGGCCAAGGAAACTGCGCATCAGCTAGGAACGCCATTGTCATCTCTTCAAGGTTGGATTGAGATTTTAAGAGAAAAAAACATTGCTAATCAAGAAGCATTCATTGAAATGGAAAAAGATATTAAGAGACTAACAGTCGTTAGTGAGCGGTTCTCAAAAATAGGCTCAAAGGTTAAAATTAATGCAACAGATATAAATGAATTCGTTAACTCATATTTGGATTACATGCAAAAACGCATTCCTAAAACTATTAATTTAGATGTTGATTTACCTAGTCAAGTAATTGAGGTAAAAATCAATCCACCATTGTTTAGTTGGGTTCTGGAGAATGTCTTAAAAAATGCTGCTGATGCTATGGGTGGGAAGGGAAATATTAAGTTATCTTTAGTTGAACTAAACAATCAAATTTTCATCTATATTTCTGACGATGGAAAGGGTATACCTTCTAGTAAGTTTAAAACGGTTTTTGAACCAGGATATACCACAAAGGGAAGAGGTTGGGGGTTGGGACTTTCTTTAGCTAAAAGAATAATAGAGGGTCACCACGGAGGGAAAATTCAGGTTAAAACTAGCAAAATTAATGTTGGTACCACAATAGAGATTATAATGCCTATGATTTTATAATACAATAGAATATTTTATTAAAAGAAAATCTTTTCTATTGATAAGTCATAATCCAAGGCAGAGCAAATAACGCAATAAAACTACCTATTACTAATCCGTAGCCTACAACAAAAAAAAGCAACTTAAAAGTTATGTCTACAATAAATAAAAACTTCATGATAGTGTTTTTAAATTAATATTTACATTAAAATTTTGTTTAATTAAGTCTATACTACGTAAATCAGAATTAAGGGTTGCACTTTATGAACAAAAAAACAAACTTCCTTCTTTAGGTTTTGTTGAAAACTTTTAATTCAGTCAAAAAAAAAGAGACCTCAAAGCCGAATTTATAGCTAATGAGTATTTTGTATTGAGCTTTTTTAAAAGATCTAATTGAAGACTGATTTGTTTTTATAATTTTGCGCTCGTATAATTCAAACAAATACTCTAATGCAAATAGAAAATGTTTTAAATTCCTTAGGAATTAAAAGTGAAAACCCAGGAGCAGCTATTGGTGGAAAATGGCTTTCTTCAGGTGATAAAGTTATTACATCATATTCCCCAGTTGATGGAAAAGTAATTGGCTCAGTTAATGCAGCTTCAGCCAAAGATTATGAACAATGTATCGCGGCATCTCAAGAAGCTTATACGGACTGGAGAATGTTACCTGCACCTCAAAGAGGTGAAATAGTTCGTCAATTTGGAGAGGCGCTAAGAGCAAAAAAAGAAGATTTAGGTGCTTTAGTTTCTTATGAAATGGGGAAATCTTTTCAAGAAGGTCTAGGTGAGGTTCAAGAAATGATTGATATATGTGACTTTGCTGTTGGTTTGTCAAGGCAATTACATGGATTAACTATGCATTCGGAAAGGCCAATGCACAGAATGTATGAGCAATACCACCCAATTGGTATAGTAGGAATAATTTCAGCTTTTAATTTTCCTGTAGCAGTTTGGGCTTGGAATACAGCACTGGCTTGGATATGTGGTGATGTATGCATATGGAAGCCATCTGAAAAAGCACCGTTATGTGCTGTAGCATGTCAAAAAATAATTGCAGATGTTTTAGACGAAAACAATTTACATGGGGGGATTTCAACACTCGTTATTGGTGAGGCTGAGATCGGAAAACTTCTTTCTGCAGATAAAAGAGTTCCGTTGGTTTCAGCGACAGGTTCTACAAGAATGGGTAAATCTGTTGGTAAGGTAGTTGGAGAAAGATTAGGAAAATCTTTATTAGAGCTTGGTGGAAATAATGCAGTTATTTTAACACCTAATGCTGATTTAAAAATGGTGATTCCTGCATTGGTTTTTGGAGCGGTAGGTACAACTGGTCAAAGATGTACATCAACAAGAAGATTAATCATTCATGAAAGTATTTACAACGATGTTAAAAATGCTTTAGTTAGTGCCTATAAGCAACTTAAAATTGGAGATCCTTTGGATGAGTCTAATCATGTAGGCCCACTTATTGATAAAGCTGCGGTTAAAATGTATTTAGAGGCTATAGAATCAGCTAAAGCCGAAGGAGCCAATGTTATAGTTGATGGTGGTCAACTAGAAGGAAATGGTTATGAAAGTCAGTGTTATGTTAAGCCAGTTATTGCTGAAGCAAAAAATGAATATAAAATTGTTCAGCATGAAACTTTTGCTCCAATTTTATACTTAATTAAATACGAAGGAGATGTAAATGAAGCGATAGCCATTCAAAATAATGTTCCTCAGGGACTTTCTTCTGCGATAATGACAACAGATATGAGAGAACAAGAGACTTTCTTATCTCATTTGGGTTCTGATTGTGGCATAGCGAATGTTAACATTGGAACATCTGGAGCTGAGATCGGTGGGGCCTTTGGTGGTGAAAAAGAAACAGGAGGAGGAAGAGAATCAGGTTCTGATGCATGGAAAGTATACATGAGAAGACAAACAAATACTATAAATTGGGGGACTTCACTTCCGCTAGCTCAGGGAATTAAATTTGAGCTTTAAGAATTGTAACCCAACCCATTTTTAACTCTAATTAAGGTTGCTTCGGCAACCTTTTTCGCTTTTAGGGCTCCCTCTTTTAATATTTCTTCCACTTCTTCTCTGTTTTCGAGGTAGTGATTAAACTTTGCTCTTTCAGTGGAGAATTTATCACATATACAATCGATAAGATCTTTTTTGGCATGACCCCATCCGTATCCACCAACTTTTAGTAGATTGTACATTTCTTTTGATTCACTTTCGCTAGCAATCAGCTTATAAAGGTTAAATATTGTCGAAGAATCAGGATCTTTTGGAGATTCCAAGGGAGTATTGTCGGTAACAATGTTTTTATTAATGTTCTTTTTTATTTCTTTTTCGCTTGCAAATAAATCTATGATGTTTTCTCTTGATTTACTCATTTTTTCGCCATCAGTTCCTGGGATAAGTTGAGCTTCAGCTTGAATGATTGGCTTTGGCAGCACAAAAACATCACCAATTTTATGATTAATTCTCGAAGCAACATCTCTTGTCATTTCTAAATGTTGAAGCTGATCTCTTCCAACAGGAATTTCATCAGCATCATAAAGAAGAATATCTGCAGCCATTAACATGGGGTACATAAATAGCCCAGAATTCACATCCTCTAATCTACTGGCTTTATCTTTAAATGAATGTGCAAGTTTTAGCCTTTGATATGGAAAAAAACAATTTAAATACCATGAAAGTTCCACGCATTCAGTAACATCAGACTGTCTGTAAAATGTGGTTTTATTTGGATCAAGCCCAAATGCTAACCATGCAGCAGCTACTTGAAAGGTGTTTTCTTTTAATTCAGAAGGATTTTTAATTTGAGTGAGTGAATGTAGATCAGCAATGAATAAAAAAGAGTCATTGGTTGATTTATTGGCCATCTCAATTGCAGGTGAAATTGCACCAAGAATATTTCCCATATGCGGCCTACCTGTGCTTTGAATTCCTGTTAAGACTCTACTCATAGTTTTTTGAAATTTATCAAATTTGTTACAAATTTATATTTAAAGCAATATCTTTCTGAACTTCCTTTTATAATTATATTAAAAATCAAGTTTGAAAAAAGTAATTTCCATATCGTACATGATTTATTTTGGATTGATTTATTTTTTAATTGGATTATTGTGTGCACCATATATTTACTTTTTTGTCAGAGGAAAGAGGAAGTTTTTGAGAGCAAAAAAGGTTAAAACATTTTGGGCGAAAGGAATGTGTAAGGCTATTGGTATTAAAATTGACATACAATTTTATGATTCTTTCAATAAGAATAAGAACTATGTAGTTTGTGCTAACCATATTTCATATTTAGATATTATTTTAATGTATTTAATCCTTCCTCAGGATTTTGCATTTTTAGGTAAATCGGAATTATTAAAGTGGCCCATAATTAGAATATTTTTTAAAAGAGGTGTAGATATCCCTGTTTATAGAAATAGTATTTCTAGAGCGGCACGATGTTTAGAAGAGGCTAAAGTGGCTCTTATAAATGGAAGAAGTGTTATTGTATTCCCTGAGGGGGGCTGGGATGATAGAATTAAAGAATTAAGAAGATTTAAAAACGGAGCTTTTCAATTGGCTATAGATTCCAAAGTTTCTATTTTGCCACTGACATTTAAAAATAATTATGATTTATTTACCGATTCTACTGATTTTTCTGGAGGTGCAAAACCAGGAATGGCAAAGGTAGTGGTTCATGATTCTATTGAGACCTCTTCTTTGACAAGAAAAGATTTAATATCTTTGAGAGATAAAACATTTTCTATCATACAAAAAGAACTTTTAAATGAAGATTGATAAAAAAACAGTAGATAAAATTGCAAGACTATCTAAGTTGAAATTTAATGAAGAAGAAGGTAGTTTGATTCTCAATGATATGAATAAAATGTTGAATTTCATTGATCAATTAGATGAGTTAGACACAGAAGGTGTTGAGCCATTGATCCATATGAGTGATGAGGTTAATAAATTAAGAAATGATATTAACCAATCTAGTACATCGCAAAAGGAAGCACTTAAAAATAGTCCAGAAAAAGATTCTACTTATTTTAAGCTTCCAAAAGTTTTAGATAAAAAATAGTATAACTATATCTTAACAGTATTCTTGAAAAGCAGCAATAAGATTTTCGGCAATTAAATCAGCAGGTTTCCCTTCAATATTATGTCTTTCTATAAAGTGTACTAAACTACCATCTTTAAATAAAGCCATACTTGGAGATGATGCTGGATAAGGAAGGCAATATTTTCTAACTTGATTAACGGCATCTGTATGAAATCCAGCAAAAACAGTTAAAATATTATCTGGTTTTTTATCATTTGTAACAGCTAGTTTTGCGGCAGGTCTCGCATTTCCAGCAGCACAACCACAAACAGAGTTAATGACAACTAAAGAAGTTCCAGTGGTGGTGTTTAAGTGTTGATCAACATCTTCAATTGTAATAAGTTCTTTAAAGCCGTTTGAGGTTAAATCCTCCCTCATTGGAATAACTATTTCTTCAGGATACATAATTTGTTAAATTTTTTACGAAAATAGTAAATTAATTGCCTGTCAAATTTATTTTATCTTTTTTTCTTGAAAAAATCAGAGATTATTTGGCTACAATCTTCTTCCAAAACTCCCTTTGTAACTATGGTCTTTGGATGTAGTAAGGGCTCCTTTATTCTTTCGAAACCACGCCTCTTATCATTTGCCCCAAAAACTAACCTTCCAATTCTGGTCCAATAAGCCGCTCCGGCACACATTACGCAGGGCTCTAATGTTACGTATAAGGTGCATTTGTTTAAGTACTTGCTGTTTAGAAACTCACTTGCTGATGTAAATACTTGCATTTCAGCATGAGCTGTAAAATCGGTCAATTTTTCTGTTAAGTTGTGACCTTTTGCAATAATTCTATTTTCATGAACAATAACCGCACCAACAGGAACTTCGTCTATTTCTTGAGCTTTGAAAGCCTCTTCAAGAGCTTTTTTCATGAAATACTCATCCGATATTAGTTCCATAATTTGTTTTATAAATCCAAAACTAAATAATTTTTAATGACCTATTTAATTATATTTGCTACTATTACTAATAATATAATACTAACAAATATGTCATTTGAATTACCTCAATTAAATTTTGCTCATGACGCACTTGAGCCACATATAGATGCTAAAACAATGGAAATACACCATGGAAAGCATCATGCAGGATATACTTCAAAACTTAATGCTGCAATTTCAGGATCTGAAGATGAAGGAAAATCTATAAACGAAATTTTAGAAAACCTTGATATGGCTAACGGTGCTGTACGAAATAATGGAGGAGGTTATTTTAACCACAGTCTTTTTTGGGAGATTATGTCTCCTAATGGAGGAGGGAGCCCTGAAGGATCTCTTGCTAAAGCAATTAACGATTCTTTTGGATCATTTAATGACTTTAAGACAGCTTTTTCTCAAGCAGCAGCTACTCAATTTGGTTCTGGTTGGGCTTGGTTATGTGTACATCCCGATGGTAAATTAGAGGTGTGTTCAACTCCAAATCAAGATAATCCACTAATGCCAGGAATTGGTTGTGGAGGGGCTCCTGTTTTAGGATTAGATGTTTGGGAACATGCTTATTATTTAAATTATCAAAATAGAAGACCAGACTATATCGAAGCATTCTTTAATGTTGTCGACTGGGACATGGTTCAGGCTAACTATGAAGCCAATTGTTAAACTTTAAGCCACTTTAATTAGTGGCTTTTTTTTTGCTTAATTTTTTTGTTCGTTTAAAATAGGCATTCATTAATATTGTACCAACAACAATTGATGAGCCAATGTAAAAATTAAGATTCATTACTTCTTCAGTCCCGAAAAAAATAAGAGCGAGAATTATCGCATAAATTGGTTCCATATTTACTGATAAATTTACAGTATATGCCGGGATAAATTTCATGACATAAACCCCCATTAGAAAAGCAAAAGAGGTGCAAACAGAGCCAAGAATAAATAGTAATGTAAATTGAAATAATGAAATGTTGAAAGCTGAGAGCTCATGGTTTCCAACGCAAATTGTAGCTATAGATATGGCAACAAAACCACCGAATATTTCATATAGTGTTATTATTTTTGAATCGTATTCTTTTACAAGAACAGAATTAATTATTGAAAAAACAGCGGCTAAAAAAGCTGAAATCAGAGCAAGAAATATTGCCCAGATATAATCTTGATTTACGTTAAAGTAAAGGTCATTTATTATGATAACAATGCCTATTACTACAATAACACCCATCAGCAATTCTTTTACGTCAAATTTCTTTTTTGTAATTATGGGCTCAACAAAGGAAGTAAACAAGGCTGTTGTAGACATGAAGATAAGAGCTATGGAAACATTTGAAAGCTCAATGGCTTTAAAAAAGGCCCACCAATGAGCTGCAATAATCACACCTGTTCCTAGCGTTTTAAACAACCCCTTTAAGTCTATTTTAATGGACTTTTTGATGACTAACATGAAAACTAGAAAGGTTGTCCAACCAATAAGCATTCTGTAAACAACTATTGGCATAGACTCCATTCCTGAAACATCTAAGTGTTTCCCAAGCACACCTGTAAACCCCCAAATTAATATTGTGAAATGTAAAATAAAATGGTATTTATACTTATTGAACATTGAAATGAATTATATCAATTTAGTTTAGCATTTCAAAAGTATACTTTTACAAAACAACAATAGTAAACGCAAATGAACTATTTGGTTAAAATAATTAACTTTAGTCCGAAATTTTTTAATATGAAAAATAGTATTTTATTTTTTGTAGCAGTTTTTCTCCTCTCATTTGCTACGAAATCATGTAAAAAGCCAGATCAATACGATTTGACTTCAACTCGAACGTATCATCACTTGGCCATCCCATTAGTTAGTGCAGAAATTGATGTTCAAGATATGTTAGATCGAGATACAGCTGGGCTGATAAGTACAGGTTCAGGTGGGGAACTTCTTTTAGCTTATGCTATACCACCTTTTTCAGTTTCTTCTCAAGATGTTTTAACACTTGACAATTCTATTTCTTTTTCGGTCAACTCAACACCAGCTAGTGGATTGGGCTCAAGCCCTAATTACAGTGGGTCTTTAACAGCTGCAGATTCGAGTCTTTATACTTTTACTTTTCCTTCAAATGAAGAAATAACATCCATTGAATATGGGCTAGGTTCTGGAGGGAATCACCCTTTGATGATTATTTCTGTTTCAAATGAATTTAATCATGATCTGGAGTTAGTAATTAATATACCATCATTAGAACAATCTTTAGGAAACAATTGGTCTGATACGATTTCAGTTTCTCCAAATTCACTTGGGCAAACCACGTTAGATATGTCAAACTATACCATGGATTTAACTAAGGGGTCTACAGGATTTAATGAGTTAGTTATTCAATTTTCAATAACTCTTAATGGTACTGGACAATCTATCAGCCCTACTGATAAAGTTGGTATAGACTTTCAAATGACAGACATAGGTGCTTTTGATGTGGTTAATGGAGATTTTAAAAACCAACAAATTTCAATTGATGAAGATTCGATACTATTTAATATTTTTCAAGCATCAGAAAGTGCTATAGATTTTGAATTAACTAATCCAAGCATTGAATTCAATGTTGTAAATAGTTTTGGTTTTCCTGCTCAATTGGCAATGAATCAGCTTTATTCAATAGATTCATCAGGGAATGTTTTTAATGTGACGTATAATTCTACTGCTTTTCCTGCAATACCTAAGCCTGCTGTTCAGGGAGATAGTACATCAACTACTATGTTTATGAACAACACAAATAGCAATATTGCAGATTTAATTAGCACAACACCAAAGCAACTTAACTACGAACCGTCTTTTGAGATAAACCCTAATACAGGGCCAAATAGCAATTACATTACATCAACAAGTAAAATGAGCATCAGTTCTGAAATAACATTGCCTCTTGAAGGTTATGCTGGTGGTTGGAAAATGGGGGATACCATTCCATTTGATTTTAAAGTTGATGATTTATTTAGTGGAGAAACCACTGTTGAAGAAGCGACAATTAAATTCGTCACCACAAATGGTTGGCCCGCAGAAGTGGCCTTTACATTGCTGCTTTTAGATAGCAATAGAAATACATTGTCAACTATTGCCAATGATGAGTTGATTCTTCAGTCGGGAGTTTTAGATGCAAATGGAAAAGTGGTTGAGCCAACAATTAAAGTAACAGAATTGTATTGTGATAGTACATGTGTTGATGAATTGAACATAACAAAATTTGTTGTTTTATCAGTTGACGCAAATACAACAAACTATAGCAGTCAACAACCAGTCAAAATTTACGAAGATTATAAACTAGGTGTCGCAATGTCACTATTAATTTCAGGGAGGATGTTCTAATGAAAAAGATAATTTTATATATAGTTTTAGTTCTTGAATTTTCAAATCAATATAAAGGGCAACAAGATTTTATCTTGTACCATATGCCGTCAATTCCTCAGATTACACAAGTTGATCCAGCTTCATTCCCAGATTCTAAATTAGATATTGGTTTGCCAATCATATCCAGTGTTTATGGATCTGCTTTTAATACTGGGTTTGCTTTTAGTGATATACTTACACAAGATGCAAATGGTAATGTAATGCCCGATGTCAATGGTGCTATGGATAAGATGAGAGAGAATAATTTTTTGGTATTAAACGCCAATACAGATTTATTATTTCTTGGATTTAAAAAGGGTAATAATTTTTATTCCTTTAATGTTACTGAAAAGGTGGATTTCACTTTTAATTATCCTAAGGACTTAATTATAATGGCCTTAGAGGGAAATGGTAATAATTTACTAGGGAAGAGAGCTAGTTTTGATGGCTTGGGAATGGATTTTACTCATTGGAGGG
>JBELEU010000026.1:0-15899 GCA_042093455.1 Crocinitomicaceae bacterium
CAACATGATAGCCATTGTGAAATAAATAAACATCATTACATTCACTTATATCTGCACCGTCATTTCTGTACATCCAGCCTTCATTCCACGCATTGTAAGTACCGGTTGTAACATGGTAATCTGAAAAAATATTGTCATGGTAGGCTTGCCCAAGCACACCCATGTCAAAGTTTGGAGTGAAAACTCTACCCGGAATGTGAGGAACACTATCAAAGGGTTTTGTTTCATCTGAGTATACCTGTCTAAACATAGCATCAATAACATCTTTTTGATAATGACAGTTTTCAAGTTTCAAGTCTTCAGTCAATTGAAACAAGGTGTTAATTGCTGTATTTGTTGAGGGGGGATTGTTTCCTGTACTCCAATAATTTATTAGGTTCTCAAAATCTATAGTTTTTGTCACAGACATAGGACAAGAAATGGATTCTAGCTTTTTCATAGGCCACCATGCCCAACCTAAATCATAATCTTCAAAAAGACGAATAGCATTTCTAAACCACGTATTAGAGTTTTCTCCAGATTCCCCAAACCATATGGGAACATTCCAATTGTCTCTTATGTCTAGTGCCCATTGGATGTCTGCTTGATAATTTTTAGACCAGTATTTGTGAGGGCTGTAAACCAGGTTGTTGTCCCAAGGCGGAGTTAACCCACTAAAATCGTTAGCATACCAATTGCCTTCAATAAATACAATGTGATTAGTGTCTACTGATCGGATACTATCAGTTAGTTGAGTGTAAAAATTTCGGAGAACATTTGTTCCTAAATTCCAATTGGTTTCATTTAGAAAATCATATCCAGCAATGGCAGGTTCATTTACATAATGTTCAGCAATTTTTTTCCAAAGCGACATTGTTTTATGTTGATTATTTACATCTTCCCAAAGCGAAGGGTATGAAGGATTATAATCACTTATTCCTGTATTCCCTCCCTGTCCTCCTGGTGCTGCATGTAAATCTAACACAACATACATGTTATTTTGTTTACACCAAGAAACCAAACTATCAGTCATTTCAAAACCTTTATTTAACCAAGTATTTTCCCCTAAAATGGGCTCTTCTTGAATTGACAATGTGAATAGATTGTAATGCATAGGAAGTCTAATGGCGTTAAACCCCCAAGCTGCTAAAGAATCAATGTCAATTTTTCTTACATGATTGGCATACCAATTTTCTAAAAAAATATCTTTTTCTACAGTACCAATTAATTGTTCTATTTTTTCTTCAAATTCCCATTGAGCTGATGCAAATCCTGCAGACTGTAGTTGGTAAGGCTCTATCAGCATCCAACCTCCAAGATTCATGGTTTTTAAAATTACAGTATCTCCACTTGCATTAACAATAGCTTTTCCATTGGTATGCAAAAGCGACTGACTGGTTAAACAACTGTAACTAAATAAAAAAAGGATTAATGTATATCGAAAATTCATAATCTAGTAACAATTATTTTGCTCGATTAATCCATCTGAAACAGTCACATCATTGTCTGGAATAGGAAGCACTCCGCTGCAACCTTCTACATAATTTCCTTTTCCATAAGCATTGAAATCATGTAAAACAGCTTCTGCAACACCCCAACGTACTAAGTCATAAAACCTAGTGTTTTCTAACCCAAGCTCGACCCTTCTTTCGTGATAAATACTTGCCTTTAGAGGGTCTAAACCAAGCAAGCTAGTTTCTTTGTAATTTGATATTACAGTTGATGCGGGGTCGTAATTAGATAAACCAGCTCTTTGACGAACTAAATTGAGGGAGTTTTCTGCAGAACCTTGATCACCAGCTTCTAGAGAAGCTTCGGCATGCATTAACAGCACGTCAGAATATCTTAAATACATGTAATCTAAATTTCCATTGCAATCTTCTGTTACAGGGCGCTCAGAATCAGGAATAAGGTACTTTTGACAAGTATAACCAGTTGCAGGATTCCAATTTCCACTGTTTGGCCCTGAAAAAACATGAGGAGCACCTCCAAATGTTCCTGTAATTGATTCGCCATCAAAGACTACACTAGCCTCTAACCTTTCGTCACCAACTTCGAAAGCATCAACAAAATCTTGTGTTGGGTTATTGAACCCATATCCCCAACCCATATCTCTGTCTCCAAACCAAACGCTTAACCAAGAACCTTCGTGTTCTCCCCAGTTGCCATTTTGATCTTCTACAGCATTAATTGCCCAAACAACTTCAGAGCCCCATTGTTGTTGTGAAGTAAATACATCGCTGTAATTAGGAACAAGGGCGTATAAACCAGAATTCATTACTTCTTCGCAAGCAGTTTTTGCTTCTGGCCACTTTTTTTGATATAGATAGGCTTGAGCAAGTAATCCGTCAGCAGCTCCTTTTGTTGCTCTTCCTCGTTCTGATAAAGGCAGTATTGATGGAAGAACTGATGAGGCGTCAATTAGATCACTTTCAATTTGAGCATAAGTTTCTTGAAGAGTAGCTCTTGATTTTCCTGCAGAAATGTCGTTTCCAGACGTGTATATCATCATTCCACCAAAGTTTTTTGCTAATCTTAAGTAAGCATACCCTCTCAAAAACTTACATTCTGCTGTATATCTGTCTTTCAAGGCTTGGTCCATATCAATTTCTTCTATGGCTTCAATAGCAAAGTTTGCACGTGCTATTAGACGATACATATCCGCATATATCCAATTTGGCACATCAGTAAATGAAGTAGCGGTAAACGTCATTAGTTCATACATACCTTGCTGGTCACCATCACTTTCACCACCTTTGATAGCATCGTCTGACATCACACTTCCCACTGCCCAAAGGGCAACAAGGTTTTGTCTCCATGCAATAACATCGTAAGCGGCCACCATTGCTTCATAAGCACTTGCAGCATCCACAAAATAAGGCTTTTCTTGATTTCCTGGTTGTTCTAATTCTAACCACTCTTTTTTACAACTAAAAAAAGATAATCCAATAAACAATAGTGTAATTTTTTTCATAATCGTGTAATTATTTAAATCTAAAATGTTGCGTTAATACCAAAATTAAAAGTCTTAGGAATTGTATAATTAGCTAAGTCAGCCTTTTGAACAAATAATCCCCAGGTGCTTCCCAATTCAGGGTCTCTTCCAGTGTAATTGGTGATGGTAAAATAGTTTTGAAGCGCAACGTAAAACCTTAGCTTTTCAATCTTAGCTAATCTTGATAATTTTGAGGGTATTGTATACCCAAGAGAGATATTCTTAAACCTTAAAAATGATCCGTTTTCAATATAGGCATCTGAAGAACGAAAATAATTATTTTGATAATCACCCCCCAATTGAGCTATAGTAGCATTTGGATTTTCTGTAGACCACGCATCTGTCAACATGTAGGAAGACATATTTGTTGATTCATAACTAGTTTCGCTAAAAAGTTTCGCAGTATTGAAAATTTCATTCCCATGACTCCAATACATGAAAATACTCAAATCAAACCCCTTATACATAAAGTTACTGGTTAAGCCCATTGTGAAATCAGGATATGGAGAGCCAATAACAACTTTATCATCATCATTGATTTTTCCATCACCATTCATGTCTTTGTATTTATAATCACCAGCACCAACAGTTGGCCCGTAAGCTTGTTGTATTGCCCCATTGTCATCAGTATATGTTTGCGCATCTACTTCATCTTGAGAATTAAATATACCGTCAACTTTTAGTCCATAAAATTGACCAACTTCGTATCCTACTCTTGTAATGGTGTAATTTTCTTTTGCCCCAAAGCCACCAGCTTGAATTTCCTGTAAGCCTTCAGAAAGGGAAATGATTTTATTTGTCACTTTAGAAAAGTTAGTTGATATGGTATAGTTGAATTCCCCCTCAAGCTTTTGATATTTTAAATTTATATCATAACCTCTATTTTGCATAGATCCAATGTTAACTGGGGCTGCACCACCAACTCCCCATGAAGTTAATATGGTATTATTGTTCAAAATCATATCAGAGGTGTTTTTAATATAGTATTCAGCAGTAAGCCAAATTTTATTGTTTAGAAACCCAATATCCAATGCAATATTGGTCATGCCAATCGTTTCCCACCTAAGCGAATCGTTGGGAAAAAAATCAACGGTTGAACCTGCAATTTCTTCAATTGTACCATCAGGGCCAAAAATAACTCTACTGTTGTTTATGGAAGTTCTTCCATTGTACTGGAAATCACCTGCTGCTTCGCTGTTTCCAAGTTGACCATACCCCCCTCTAAGTTTCAAAAAATTGATAAAACTCAAAGGTTCAATATCTTTAAAAAATTGTTCATTGTGTATTTTCCACCCCCCAGAAAAACCAGGAAATATTCCAAATCGGTATGAAGAGCCAAACCTAGAAGACCCATCGCGCCTTACAGTAGTTGTTAGAAAATATTTATCATCATATTCATAGTTTAATCTTCCAAATACTGAAGCGTAACGTCTGTACCAAAAAGAATCGCCACCTTCATTATTGGCAAAAGATTGAGCACCGGTTGAAGACAACAACATGTTTGCAGGTATTTCATTATTTACTGTGCCACCAAGAAATGTCTTGTTGAAATTAAAACTGTATTGTTGCCAATCGTATGCAGACGTCCCACCTAGCACACCAATTGTGTGTTTATTAAATGTCTTGTCAATGGAAATGGTGTTTTCCCAGTTCCAAGAAAACCATCTAGTATACCCTCTGCCTAACCCGTCAATGTCATTTTTATCAGTAGCATCAATCCAAAAAACAGGATTGTAATACCAATAATTATTAATTGAGTAATCACCTCCAATGGTGCTTTTTAAAGTAAGCCATTCAAAAGGCTTAATTTCTAAATAATTATTTGTTAGTAATTTATCAGTCCACCCCATTCCGTATTGGCGGCCATTTCTATATAGCTGTGCTATTGGGTTTGGTGTATTTCCTCTTGGTGTATTGTTCCATGCTAAAGAATCATTAGGGTCGTATAAATAATGATCTGTTGGAACCAAAGACATAGTGTCGGGTAAGACATCAAATGGTCGTGTTGGGTCAATCGTAGGATCCAAGCTCATTGCAGCCAACAACATATTGTTATCAGGAAGTGTCCCATTAAAAGAAACTCCTTTTCCACCATCTCTTACAATGTTCATGCTAGTTCCTGCTTTTACATATTTTGAAAAATCAAAGTCTAAATTGCTTCTAAACGAATACCTTTCATAAAAACTACTAGGAATAACCCCCTCTTCATTAAAGTAATCTAAAGAAATTGCATATTGAGATTTATCAGCACCTCCAGAAACACCAACGTGAGCATTATATATAGCTCCACCAGGAAACATAGCATCTTGCCAGTCTGTTCCTATGCCTCTATAAGCTTCTGGGTTTTCAAAGGTTGGGTTTGCTGGGTTTCCGTTGTTAACGTCAATTATGTTAATAGCATTGGCGTATTGTTCTGCGTTCATCACATCCATTTTTTTAATGAGCGATTGTGTCCCATAATAGGAATCAAAAGTTACTTTTGGTTTGCCTTTTTTACCTCTTTTTGTAGTGATTAAAATTACTCCACCAGCAGCTCGGGCTCCATATATGGATGCTGCAGATGCATCCTTAAGAATATCAATAGACTCGATATCTTGGGGAGATATTGCATTTACTGCTGATCCGTCAAGGGGCAACCCATCAACAATATACAAAACAGGAGAACCATTGATTGAGCCTAGCCCTCTAATTCTAACCTCAGTATTACTTCCAGGAGCACCATTGCTATTTACAACCTCAACACCAGCAGCTCTACCCTGAAGAGCATCAGCAGCTCCGGCAACAGCGGTTTGTCTAATTTGTTTAGAGTTGACTTGCACTATTGAACCAGTTACATCTTCAGATTCCTGAGTTCCATAGCCCACAACAACCACTTCTTTCAATATTGCATTTTTCAATGATATTTCAATGTAACTTTTTTTAGAAATAGGAACTTCCTGCATTTCGTAACCAACCATTCTAACAATTAACGTATCATTAATTTTAGCATCAATGTAAAATTGTCCTTCAATATCAGTTGTTGTTCCTCCACCAGAACCTTTAAGGCCAACAGTTGCAAAAGGAACACCAAGCTTGGTTAAATCGTCAATGATTAGACCATTTATTTTGTTGTTTTGACCAAAGAAAAAGGAATTTAGTAAAACAAATACTGAAAGTAGTAGTAGTTTTTTCATGATTAGTGTCGATTTTACACTAATGTAAGCAAAAAAACAAAAAAACTAAATTCTGTTAAAGAAAATCATCTGACTTTGACTATTGTATTTCATTTGATAGTGTTGAAAAAAGCAATCATTCAAAAAATATTGATAATTAATACTACTTTTAAATTATGAAACCAACTCTTTTAATATTAGCTGCTGGAATGGGAAGTCGTTACGGTGGTTTAAAACAAATTGACGGCATTGGCCCAAATGAAGAACCCATTATTGAATATTCTATTTACGATGCAATAAAAGCAGGTTTTGGTAAAATTGTTTTTGTTATTCGAAAAGAATTTGATGAAGCCTTTAGGTCTAGGTTTGATCGGTTTTCAACAAGAATTAAAATAGAGTATGTATACCAACCTGTTAATGTAAATGTTCAAGGAATCAACACTGTAGAACGAACAAAACCCTGGGGTACATCTCATGCCGTATTGGTTGCCAAAAATGTTATTCAAGAACCTTTTGCTGTTATCAATGCTGACGATTACTATGGTGCGGAATCGTTTAAGTTAATAGCACATCACTTAATAAATCACTGTACATCTTCCAAAATGTCAATGATTGGATACGTACTTTCTAATACTCTTTCTGAACATGGCACTGTAAACAGAGGTGTTTGTAAAGTTGATGAACATAACTTTTTAATTGAAGTAAATGAAAGAGTGAAATTAGCAAGACAAAATGGTAAAGTGCAATATAATATTGGTTCTGATGAACCAACAGGTGAGGTTGATGCTGATTCCAGTGTTTCTATGAATTATTGGGGTTTTCACCCCTCAATTTTCTCCAATATTGAAGATGGACTTCATCAGTTTATGAGAGAAAATAAAAATAATCCAACGGCTGAATACTACATACCTGAAATTGTAACAGACATGATTGTTTCCGGAAAAACTCAAATTGAAGTAATTCCTACTAATGACAATTGGTTTGGTGTCACTTACAAAGAAGATAAAGCAATGGCTATTGAGTCAATTAATAAGCACATAGAAAATGGTATTTATCCTAAAAAGTTGTGGAGCTAAATTATGCTCAATATATCTTAGACCAACTCTTATCAGGGAGAACAGCTACTCTAATAAAAAAGGCCAAAGGAGGGCTTATTAATGAAACTTATTTTCTTGAAACGACTAATGAAAGCTATGTTCTTCAAAAAATTAACGAAAGTATTTTTAAAAATTATAACAAAGGCTTAGAAAACATTCTCACGGTTAAGAATTGGTTAGTAAGTACTGATTTTCCATACCATTTTCCGACACCAATTGGTGATAAATATCTTGAAACAAATGAAGGAGTATTCAGGTTACAACCTTTTATCCATAATTCAATTTCTTACGATTCAATTTCTAACAATGAACAAGCTCATGAAGCCTCATCTTGCCTTGGTTCGTTTTACAGAGTGTTACATAAAAAGCCAGCAATTAGTCTTCACTTGACTATCCCCATGTTCCATAGCGGAAATTTTAGAATACATCAATTTAATGAATCCGTAAAAACTGCACATTCGTCCAGAATTTTAAGATCAAAAAAGCTAATTCAGAATATTGAAAATCATAAACAACTATTAATTGATTTTGATTTAATCAATAAAACATTGCCAATAAGGGTAGTTCACAACGACACAAAAATCAGCAATTTTTTATTTGATAAAACAACAAAAAAAATTAGTGCACTAATAGATTTAGATACCCTCATGCCAGGCTCCCTACTTTCTGATGTTGGGGATATGATTAGAACGTATTCAAATACTTTGAATGAAAATGCAATAGATTTCGATAATGTATTTGCCAATAGAGAAGTGATAAGTCAAATAATTGATGGTTTTTGTAGTCAAGCAATTTTATTAGAGGATGAAAAAAAACATCTAAAACTGGGTGGTAAAGCCATAACTTTAATACAATGTTTACGATTTTTAACTGACTTTTTAAATAACGATTGTTATTACAAAACTGATTACCCAAATCAGAACTTTGATAGAGCACAAAACCAGTGGATTTTATATAATTCAATGTTAATTGAGTAATTTTTTTATTTCTAATTGAGTTTTATTGATTTGTTCATATAAATTTATTGAATGAAAAAACTGTTAGCGGTAGCACTTATTCTTTTGTTATCCAGTTGTCTTTTTTCCCAAGAAATGAAATTCTTTAACCAAAGACCAGATAGGAATTTAACCATTGGTTTAGGAGGTGATGGAGGAGTAGTCTCTGTTCATCATGAAAAATTAAATATTATTTCTTATAATCTAATTATGGCTACTGAGATAGGACTTGGAGCTACACAAGATTTTTCAATTTCTGACCCCAATCACTATTACTTATCTATCCCTTTCAACATATCAGCATGTTTTGGAAAAAGAATGCATCTTTTTGAGGCAGGCCTTGGTGCAACGATTCATTTAAGGCTAAATGACCCATATTACGAATTTTGTATATATCCAATTATTGGTTATAGAATTCAACCTGTAAAGCCCAGAAAAGTTATGTTTAAAATTTATACTTCAATTCCTTACAATTTAAATTATCTAACTTATATAAATTTGAAAAATTCTGACATATATTTTATTCCAATTGGAATTAGTATTGGAAAAAGTTTTTAAAATTAGGAAGGCCTTATTAATTGAAACAAATAAAAGACAATAAATATAAATTGGCGCTTCGCTTTACTTGGATATTTATTATTTCTATTGCCCTAATACATTTTTGTATTTCTCCTCAATATTATACTGCAGATTTTCTAAAAAACACTTTAGACAATAATCATTCAATTGTTTTTGGTGCTTATTTAATTATTAGTTTGATACGTTCTTTATTTTTTCTTCCGAGTACTATTTTTGTAATTATGGGGGTTGCTTTATATCCTAATCATCCATATTTAGTTTTACTTATTTCGATGCTTGGTATAATATTAGGGGCATGTTGGATCTACTTTTCAGCAGATATATTAAAAATTGAACAGGTTTTTTCGAATAAAACCCAAAATAAAATAAAAAGAACAGAGCAACGCATTAACAAATATGGCTTTTGGGTTGTTCTATTTTGGTCTTTTTTCCCAGCGGTTCCCACAGATTTGATATGCTACATAGCCGGTTATTCAAAAATGAATTTTTTGAAGTTCATTTTAGCACTTTCTATAGGAGAAATAATTTTAGTAAGCGCATACATATGGACAGGGGCAACTTTATTTGAATTGGTTTTTTAAATTTATTTCCAAATGCTTAATGCCTAAACGTTTGTTATTAATCAAATCAATTTTTATAACTTATCAATGATGTATAATATTAAATATAAACTAGTACAATTTATTTTTTTAATTTGGATTTGTTCTTCCTGTACAAAAACCAAAACTGAACCTCCCTTAAGTTGTTTAGATAATCCTTCTTTTGATTTAGAAATAAAAAATATTTTCTTAAATAACTGTTTGGGATGTCATCAAACAGGAAATGCAACTAATGGTATTATTTTAGAAGATTTTGCATCCATTAAGTTAAATATTGATCATTCTATTGAGGAAATTAGAAATGGAACAATGCCTCTGTCAGGCCCTCTGGATTCAAGTTTAATTTCTTCTTTGAATTGCTGGATAGAAAACGGGGCATTAAATAATTAAAAATGAAAGGAATATTTATTTTTTTATTTTCATTAGTTATTACGTTTGTTTATTCTCAAAATGAGCAAAACAGGGGTTATAAAATTCAAGTAGGTGATCAGATTCCTGAGTTCACTGTTAATATGTTAGACGGGTCACAATTATCAAGTAATGATTTATTAGGAAAAATAACCGTAATTCAATTCACTGGATCGTGGTGTAGCGTTTGTAGGCGAGAAATGCCAGAACTAGAATCTAGAGTTTGGCAAAAATTTAAAAAGCATGATTTTTTACTATTAGGAATTGACATTAAGGACCCAATAGAAAAAGTTGTACCATTCATAAAAAAAACCGGTGTAACCTATCCAATAGCTTTAGACCCAGAGGGAGAAATATTTGCTAAGTTTACCCTTGAAGGTGCAGGTGTGACAAGAAATATTGTAATCGACAAAAAAGGCAAAGTAGTTTTTCTGACAAGGCTATTTGAAGAGTCTGAGTTTAGTTCAATGATTGAAATAGTCAAGAAATTGATTACAAATTAGTATCCCCCTCAATTACTGACATGGTTGCGGCAACGGTTGAGACAATAGCTAAAAAACTGGCAATTACACCACCTATAATTGGAATATAAAAACAAATAGAGAAAAGCATTCCTAGGCCAACTGATAGTCCCTTGTTTTTTCGAACAAATTGCACACTCTCTTTTATGCTTAATTTCTTTCTTTCATTTGAGTAATCAATAAAGGAAAAACCATAGAAATAAGACGAAACAAGAAAATTTCCTAGCAATGCTGCCAAAGACCCAATAAATGGAATAATGTTTAGAAACATCATTGCAATTGTAAGTCCTATTTGAAGAAACATGTTTCTAAAAGTAATTAATACAGCCCTAACAACATCTCGAGTAAATTGCATAATATCAAAAGGGATTTTTTCACCCGTTATGATTTCAGCAGTTTTTTCAGAAAGAAAAGTCAATATAGGAGACAATATAATTATTGTGATATAGCCACCAAATAAAGCAAAAAGGAAGAAAAAGGTAATCTTTAGTATCAACCAAATTATCCATGTTAGTGGAGAAAAAACCCAACCCATCCAAGAACTGGCAGTTTCCACTTCCTCACCAAAAATCCAAAGATGTAATTCATTGGATAGGTATTCACTGACATACTCTATTGTGCTTAGCCCAAGAAAGAAAAGAAGGAGGTTTAAAACCAAGGGAAAAAAGAAATAAAACCACAAGCCGTTTTCAAAAATAAATGAAAGTGCTTTTGGGTAGTAGCTAAGTCCTGAGCCAAGTTGTTTAAAAAAAGGTTTTTGCATAATTAAGTTTTGTACTCAATTTTTAGTATAAATATATACATTTACTTTTTTCAAAAAAGATTTAATTATGTGTGGTATTGCTTGCGCTTTCAATTTAAAAGAAAAAAGTGCTGATTTAAGGCCTAAGGTTCTGGAAATGGCTAGAAGAATCAGACACAGAGGACCAGATTGGAGCGGAATTCACTCATCTGAAAATGCTATTCTTGCTCACGAAAGGTTAGGTATTGTTGATCCTTCATCAGGAAAACAGCCTATTTATTCAAATGATAATCAACTGGTTCTTGCTGCCAATGGAGAAATTTATAATCACAGAGAAATAAGAAAAGAAATAGGCAATCAGTATCCATTTTCAACAGGTTCTGATTGTGAAGTTATTTTGGCTCTATATAAATTAAAAGGAATACGTTTTATTGATGAACTAAATGGCATGTTTGCTTTTGCAATTTATGATCAAGAAAAAGACACATTTTTAATCGCAAGAGATCATATGGGAATCATCCCATTGTACATGGGTTGGGATAAAAAAGGAACTTTTTATGTTGCATCTGAATTAAAAGCACTTGAGGGGTTTTGTGAAAAGATAGAATTGTTCCCCCCGGGACATTATTTATACAGCAAAGAGGGAGAGGTGAAAAAATGGTACAACAGAAACTGGAAAGATTATCACCAAGTTAAAGAGAACAAAACAGACATTAATGCAATTCGAGAAGCTCTTTCGAGTGCTGTTAGAAGACAATTAATGTCAGACGTACCTTACGGTGTTTTACTATCAGGAGGTTTAGATTCATCCATTACTTCAGCTGTTGCAAAAATATATGCTGAAAAAAGAATAGAGTCAAATGGTGAAAATCAAGCCTGGTGGCCAACGTTACATTCATTTGCAGTAGGCTTGGAGGGCTCCCCAGATTTGATAGCTGCAAAAAAAGTTGCAAATCATATAGGAACAGTTCATCATGAAGTAATATTTACTATACAGGAAGGTATTGATGCGATTAAAGATGTTATTTACCATTTAGAAACATATGATGTAACGACAATTAGAGCCTCTACACCAATGTTTTTAATGGCAAGAGTAATTAAATCAATGGGCATTAAAATGGTTCTATCTGGGGAAGGATCTGACGAGATTTTTGGTGGATATTTGTATTTTCACAAAGCACCAGATGCTCAATCTTTTCATGAAGAAACAGTTAGAAAGCTTGACAAACTACATCAATACGATTGCTTAAGAGCGAACAAGGCCTTGGCTTCTTGGGGAATTGAAGGAAGAGTGCCTTTTTTAGACAAAGAATTTATGGATGTTGCAATGCGTATTAACCCATCCGATAAAATGATAAATAGCGAAAGAATGGAAAAATGGGTTTTGAGAAAGGCGTTTGAAGATTTATTACCAAAAGAAGTTGCTTGGAGGCAAAAAGAACAATTTTCTGACGGAGTAGGGTACAGTTGGATAGACAGCTTGAAAGAAAGAGTGGAAGAAGTAATTTCAGATGAAGCTTTTCATAATGCTGAAAAAGTTTTTGAAATAAACCCTCCACTTAATAAAGAGGAATATTTTTACAGAACAATTTTTGAAGAACATTTTCCTTCAAAAACAGCTGCATCATCTGTTCCGTCTGTTCCGTCTATTGCTTGTTCAAGTCCGGAAGCATTGAAATGGGATAGTTCTTTTTCCAATATGAATGAACCATCAGGAAGAGCTATTAAATCTCATGAAAGCAGTTATTAGCATAGTCATTTAGAGTGAATTAAAATGGTTACTTTCATGACAAATAAAAACACATGAAAGAGTTACTCCTTGTTTTTTTTCTTGGTTTATTGTTGCCTTTTTATTCTCAGAAGGATTCAATTGTTATTACAAATGATAATATCCTTTTGTTTACTGAATTTTATGACTTATTAGATCAAAATTATTTAGACACTATTAATCATGATGCGTTCATGAATCATATTTTAAAGCAAACAGCATCGGCCCTCGACCCTTACAATAGATATTTTACTAAACAAGAAACAGTAGATAGAAATAAGTCCTGGAGTGGCATTTCATATGCAGGTATTGGTGCTTCTGTTAATTATATAAACCAAGAGGTTGTTATTGAGCATTGTAAAAAAGGATATGGGGCTGATTCGGCAGGGTTATTGATTGGAGATGTTATCGTTGAAATTAACGACAGTAACGTTACGGAGTTGACTTTGGCAAATACAATTAAGTTGCTCAAAGGGCCAGAAGGATCAAGTCTATTAGTGAAAGTCAAAAGAGGAGAAACATTTCGTGCATTTACTATTTTGAGAAAAACCATTATGGTTCCATCAATTGGCTACAGTAATTTGCAGGAAAAAGAAATTGGAATTATTAAAATCAATCAATTTTTGAGAGGTTCAGGCTTAAAGTTTAGACTAAATGTAAAAGAGTTAATAAATAAAGGAGCAAAAAAAATCATTATTGATCTTAGAGGAAATAGAGGAGGTATTCTTAAAGAGTGTGTGTCTATGCTGAGTGTATTCTTTCCAAAAAACACATTAATATGTGAGTTAAAAAGCAAAGATCTTAAGTCTAACTACAAGAAGTATACAGAAAAAGAACCTATAGATGTAAAAATACCAATTGTCCTTTTAGTGGATAAAAACACCATGTCTGCTGCTGAAATTTTTGCAGGAGCAATGCAAGACCTAGATAGGGCTGTTTTAATTGGAGATCCAACCTTTGGTAAAGGGCTAGTTCAAGGAACAAGAGTATTAGAAGACCAATCAACACTATATGTAACTGCTGCAAGATACCACCTTCCATCTGGAAGGAGTATACATAAAAAACATGGTAAATCGCCCCTAATCAATAGTTCGGAAAAGAATTTTCAAAAGACTTTCTACACATTAAATGGTCGTATTGTTAAAGCATATAACGGAATATCTCCTGACTTAGTCATAAAACCTTTAGAATACAATTATAAAATTGTAAATAGTATTTCAAAAAGTAGATTGGATTTTAATTTTGCGGTATCAATTTTTAGAAATCCGAACTTTAATTTAGACGAACCTCTTGTAATTAGTAAAAAGGATTACCTCCATTTTCTATTAGAAAACATCGAAAGTATAAAATTAAAGCAAGAGTTGGAATGGATAAGAACAATAGAAGAAACCCCCTTCTCAAAACGAGTCATTAAAAGAACAAAAAACGAATTCAATAAAAGAAAAAGAGAATTAATAAAGATAGCTATTGATGATATTTACATAAAATTAAAAAACCTTATAATTTACAATTCATCTTACGCAGATGGGCTCTATAAAAGCAAAATAGAAACAGATCCTTATTTTGATAAAGCTGTTCATGTGATTTCCGATTCATCTAGGTATAATCAACTTATAAATTTTCAATAAACATTCTAAAATAGAACGAATATGTTGTTAAATTAAAGGTGTGAAAAATATAAAAAGTTTAATATTACTTATTCTATTAATACCATTTGTAAGTGCATCCTGTCAAGAAAAAAACAAAAATTTTAAAACCATGAGTGAAGAAGGTTACAATCAGCTGAATGAGAACGAGAAAAGAGTAATTATTGATAAAGGAACAGAAAGACCTTTTACCGGAGAGTTTAACGACCATTATGTAAATGGAATATACATGTGTAAACAATGCAATGCGCCTCTTTATAATTCTAAGGATAAATTTAACTCTCACTGTGGGTGGCCAAGTTTTGACGATGAAATTGATGGTGCTGTCAAAAGAATTCAAGATAAAGATGGATTTAGAACTGAAATTGTTTGCAACAACTGTAATGGACACTTAGGTCATGTGTTTGAAGGGGAGCATTACACAGAAAAAAACACAAGACACTGTGTTAATTCAATTTCAATGATTTTTAAAGCTAAATAGTAGTTTATTTTAAAATTGAAAAAAGTTTAAAAACAGGTTATTAATAAGGATTTTTATTAATTTCCCACTATATAAAAATAAAACATGCGTGTAACAAACTATTTATTATTAACAGCAACAACAATAATTTTAAGCTGTGGAGGAAAAGCCAAAGATTTAAAAGACAATACAACAGAAGAAACGGTAACTTCTGATTTAACAAATGAAGAGGCAGTTTTAGAAGAAAGCGACCTGCAAACACTTAGGTTTCGTCTTGATATGCTTGTGGCAAATCATGGGACAGCCCCAGTTTCTATGCTTTTGAAGCTATCTGCTGAAGATAAAGATGTATTTCACCCAGATTATGTAAATGATGTTAATAATGTAGGTCTTTATAAAGAGGATTTTTCAACTTCATTAAATTTTGGAGTTTATAAAACAGATTTAATTTATGATCTTTTACATCATCACCTTGAGGATGGAATTAATGCAAGAAAAGCAGCAAATACATTGGCTGACGCCTTGTGGGAGGAGCAAATTTATTCTGATGATGACATTGAAAAGTATAGGGCTGCACAAGATAATTTTGAAGATTTAGAAAGACTGCTTATTGAAGATTATGAGAAAACTGAAAAATATTTAATTTCTCATGACCAATTTGAAATAGCAACTCTTACTATGATTGGAAGTCTAATAGAAAGCATGTATTTTACAAGCAAAGCTATTGAGGAATTTGGAATGACTGATCCTAAGTACGACCTTCTAATCAACGAAAAACACCAGCTAGACGAGTTTGTTGAGCTTCTGGCCTTTTTTAAAGGAAATGAAAAAGATAAAGCGTTACTGGATGAACTAATGGAGATTGAAGAGGCCTATGGAAATATTAATGGAAAAGAAGATTTGACTGATGATATAATAGAGAAGATTGATTCTGCTGTTTTCATTCTTAGAGAAAAGG
>JBELEU010000027.1:0-15791 GCA_042093455.1 Crocinitomicaceae bacterium
GCTTTTCAACTCTTTCTAAGTTATTATCAAAAGGATTAAAATAACTTAGTATTGAACTTTTCCCATTTTTTAGTATGTAAAAACCGTTAGCTACCTTAATATCTTGAATAACTGACAAATCATCTACATGTCCTTGTTTATAGAGTTTATTTATGTAATCAGATTCAACATCTTCTAAAACTTGTCTGCCAGAATAGGATGAACTTTCTCTGTCAATTTTACCTGTTTCAAAATCTTGAGCTACAATATTTAAAGCTTTAGCCTTTAAACGTAAATTGATGTCCTTTGAAACTAAAATAACTTTTGAAGAACTCTCTACTTTTTGAAGGCTAAGTGCTGCATTTAGAATTTTGTGGTCATTTTTGTTACCGAAAATTTTTACAGCATCATCATTTAGCTCTTCATTTTCCATTACAATTTTAAACTTGCCTCTTTCATCCCCATTAATAGGAATCCAATCTTGTAATGTATATTCCTTACTCAATCTATCAAGAATTCTAATAAACTCTCTGGCCTCATAATTTTTGGTGTCATTACCCTTTTTAAAATTATCTAATTCCTCAAGAATTGTAATAGGAATTGCCACATCATTTTCTTCAAAACAATTTAAGGCGTTGTGATCATGTAATATAACTGATGTATCTAGTACAAATATTTTTTTTGACTTTTTGTTTTTAGCCATAGGTTTGATTGGTTAATAAAATATACTAATAAAGAAAGAAAATTATCTGCTAATAAACTACTTTAAATAGGTAATTTTTAAAAGTTATTTTTTTGTGAATTTAAATTTCAATTCACAAAAATTATTTCTTTCATCTTTTGCCTCCACCCTGCATTGATGCAGTCCTGACTCTACCCTATTGTATTTATTAAAAGGAACTATTAACCTTGCATTTTTAAAACTATAATTAGATAAAATCCATTTATCGTCAATCCAAACATCGTATTGTTTCAACCCACTTAGATTATCTGTCAACTTAAACTCTAATTGATTTCCAACTGATACAGTTTCTGAAAAATTAAGTTGCTTGATTTTTGGTGATACAGTATCAACCATTAACTGGTAATCTCCAAAAGATTTTAAATTTGAAGTTATCCATCCGTTGTTGTAATCTCCATTTCTGTTAATTACTTTACCCTTTGAGCTTATTTCAGCAATAAATGTTTTAGATCCAAGTGAATCCACTTGATTGTTAAGTTTTAAAGATAAAACAAACTTTTGTTTTAGAGGAATATCCCTATTCATTAGAATTAACTTTTTATCATCTATCCAATTAAATTTTAATGGTACTGAATCGTAAATGGAATTTTCAGGAACACTTAATTTAAAAGATTCATTTTCGAAAACAAAATCATCTGAAATCCAATCTAAATTAGATGGATAATCACATACTTTAAGCTCCTTTTTCTGAGCTAACTTAAATTTTAAAACACTTGCGTTTCCCGCAAAATCTTTAATTACATATTTAAGTTCATGAAATAGGGTGTCTTTTAAATTTATAAAACCATCACCAACAGTTGTATCGTAAATTTTCAACTCATTACTTGGGTGAATAAATGACTTATGAATATTTATTCTTTTGTTGCGAAAATCTGCATAATCTTTGTGGATATTAATATCTCGGTTGGTTGAGAAATCTAATTTATTCATTGACTGACTAAATTTCAAAACATCATCCAAATACAATTCAATTGAGTAGATTCCACATTTATTGTATGAATTATCAAAAAAATCTACGACATCAACCCCAACACCAAATGAACCAGAAACATTTATTAATGAAACATCTTTTAAATGAAAAGAATTATCAGTCTTTGTTACATTTTTAAGCAATGGTTCACATTGGTTGTTTATCATTGCACCTTTAGAAGGATATAACTTAATATTTCTAATTAAAGGTGGCTTGTGATCTGGAACACTAAATTTAAATAATAGAGGGTTAACAGGTTTTTCAGAATCAGTTTCTCGAATTTCAAAATGTAAATGTGGTCCAAAAGAGCCACCAGTATTGCCAGAATATGCAATTATCTCAGATTTCTTTACTGGAATTGAATTACTATCTAAAAGTAATGATACTGATTCAGATTTTTGTTTGTACTGAAACTCTCTAATGATTTTTTCAATTTTTTCAGGAAACCTACTCAAATGAGCATAGACACTAGTGTATCCATTAGGGTGATCTACATAGATTGCTTTTCCATAACCCCAATGGGAAATATTTATTCTAGAAACAAAACCATCACCTACAGAATAAATTCTGTAGTTAGGTTTCCCGTTAGTTTTTATATCTAAACCTGTATGAAAATGATTCGACCTTAACTCACCAAAGTCACCAGACAGCAAAATTGGAATTCCAATTGGAGATCTGAATGAACTATCGATATAATTATCTTGAGCAAAACTCAGGAAATTTATAAAACTGATTAGGAAAAGAATTTTAAATTTTAAGACCATGGTTTATAATACCTTGCAAATCTTAAAGAAAAAATGATGCCAACAATAAAAATTAAAAAAAAATGCACTCATTAGTATTAAAATTTGATTAATTCAGTTTAGCTGTTAACTTTGTTAGAATAGTTTAAAGTTTAATGAGTCAAGGAATAAAAGCTGTTAAGGAAATAAAAACTTTTGTTGAAAATCTTCAAAAGGAACATGCCAATATTAACTTAACGAACAAACAGTTAGAGGATGAATTATTTCATATAAAAGAGAAGAACAAAACACTCTTAAATGAGATTTCTACTTTAAACGATAAAATTAAAATGTTAAAACTGGCTAAAAACATTGAAGGTTCAGGTGAAGAAAAGAACAAAGACCTGAAATTAATGATTAACGAAATGGTAAGAGAAATTGATAAGTGTGTAGCACTTATTAACAAATAAAAATTGATGAGCGATTTATCAATAAATGTAAACATAGGTGGAAGAACTTATCCTTTAACAATTTCAAGGGACGAAGAAGAACAAATTAGAAAAGCAGTTTCTGAAATAAACAACAACATTAAGGACTTAAAAAATAATTATGCTGTTAAAGACATGCAAGATTTACTTGCTATGACAGTACTTCAATACGCTTCAGAAACCGTTAAAGTAAATAATTCAGTTGAGTTCGAAAAGCTTGAAAATGCTATTCTATCTCTAAGTAATGAATTAAAAAGCTCAGAATAAAACCATTTCTAAAGCCATTTTTATCTTAAAATAAAGATATAATGGACATAACTAATAGTATAATTTATATTTCAGGTGGACTTTTTGCTGGAATTGTTTTGGGTTACATAATTGTAAGCTATTCTCTTAAAAGCAAACATAAATCTCAAATAAAAAAAGCAGCATTAGAAGCTGAAAACATCAAAAAAGATAAAATAATTCAGGCCAAAGAAAAGTTTCTTGAATTGAAAGAAAAACACGAGCAAATTATAGCTACTCGTGAAAGAAAAATGCAAGAAAAAGAAATAAGGTTCAAACAGAAAGAAAACTCACTCAACAAAAGATTCGATGATGTTAAAAAATCTGAAAAGGCAACTTCAAATAGTCAAGCTAATTTAGATCGTCAAAATCAAATCGTTGAATCTAAAAAACAAGAATTAGACAGTTTAACCTCAAAACAAATTGAAATACTTGAAAAAGCAAGTGGCTTTAATGCTGAGGAAGCTAAAACTCAATTGGTAGAAACTCTAAAAGATGAAGCTAAAACTAAAGCTATGTCTTACATTAAAGAAATTCAAGATGAAGCAAAGTTAAATGCAAGTAAAGATGCTAAGAAAATATTAATTCAAAGCATTCAGCGAATAGCCGCTGAACAAACAATTGAAAATGCTGTTTCAGTTTTCAATATCGATAGTGATGATATGAAAGGAAGAATCATTGGTCGTGAAGGTAGAAACATTAGAGCATTAGAATCAGCAACTGGTGTAGAAATTGTTGTTGATGATACTCCTGAAGCAATCATACTATCTTGTTTTGATCCAGTTAGAAGAGAAATAGCTAGACTATCTCTTCATCAATTGGTTTCGGATGGAAGAATTCATCCAGCGAGAATTGAAGAAGTTGTTGCAAAAACCAATAAATCTATAGATGATGAAATAATTGAAGTTGGAAAACGTACCTGTATTGATTTAGGAATACACGGTCTTCATCCTGAATTAATTAAGATGGTCGGAAGAATGAAGTTCAGATCTTCTTATGGACAGAATTTACTCCAACACTCAAGAGAAGTTGCCAATTTATGCTCAACTCTAGCAGCAGAATTAGGACTAAATACTAAAATTGCAAAAAGAGCTGGACTTTTACATGATATAGGAAAAGTTCCAGAAGATGAGCCGGAACTTCCTCATGCAATCCTAGGGATGAAAATGGCTGAAAAATATGGAGAAAAGCCAGATGTATGTAATGCCATAGGTGCTCACCATGATGAAATAGAAATGAACAATCTTATTTCTCCAATAGTACAAATATGTGATTCCGTTTCTGGTGCCAGGCCAGGTGCAAGAAGAGAACGAGTTGAATCTTATATACAAAGAATTAAAGATCTTGAAAATACAGCCTTAGGCTATAAAGGAGTTCAAAAGGCTTATGCCATTCAAGCTGGAAGAGAATTGAGAGTTTTTGTCGAAAGTGAAAAAGTTGCCGACAAAAGAGCAGATGAATTAGCATTTGAAATTTCTGAAAAAATTCAAAATGAAATGACCTACCCAGGTCAAGTTAAAATTACTGTAATAAGAGAAAAGAGAGCTATCTCTTTTGCTAAATAAAAAGTTAAATGATTTTAGAAAACAAATCTGTTTTAGTCACTGGTGGAGCTGGTTTTATTGGAAGTAATCTTTGTGAAGTACTATTAAATCAAAACAACCATGTTAAATGTCTAGATAATTTCATAACAGGAAAAAAAGAAAATATTTCACACCTAAAAAATCATTCCAAATTTGAGCTCATTGAAGGAGACATAAGAGACATTGAATGTTGTAATGCCGCAACAAAGGGTGTAGATGTAATTCTTCACCAAGCTGCATTGGGATCTGTTCCTAGATCGATTGAAGACCCTATTAGAACAAACGAAATTAATGTCAATGGTTTTCTTAATATTTTAAATGGTGCAAAACTTAACAATGTTAAA
This sequence comes from Crocinitomicaceae bacterium, assembly GCA_042093455.1. Taxonomy (GTDB): domain Bacteria; phylum Bacteroidota; class Bacteroidia; order Flavobacteriales_D; family Parvicellaceae. The sequence goes on from JBELEU010000027.1 coordinate 5,114, forward strand.
AGGTTGGTATACGCAGCAAGTTCCTCAACTTATGGAGACTCTAAAACTCTTCCTAAGGTAGAAGATCAGATTGGTTTACCACTTTCACCATATGCAGTAACAAAGTATGTTAACGAATTGTATGCTCATGTATTTTCAAACATTTACGATATGGAAATTATTGGTCTTCGTTATTTCAATGTTTTTGGTAGAAAACAAGATCCCAATGGAGCATACGCAGCCGCAATCCCAAAGTTTATAAAGGCTTTTAAAGAATATAAATCTCCAACTGTACATGGAAATGGATCACAAACCCGAGATTTTACATACATTGACAATGTTATCCAAGCAAATCAGTTAGCTGCAACAACTACAAATCCGAAAGCGATAAATCAAGTTTATAATGTTGCATGTGGAGAACAATCTGTTCTTATTGACCTAATTAATAACTTAAAAGATTTACTATCTTCTTTTGATTCAAAAATAAGTGAAGTAGAAATCACCTTTGGACCTGAAAGAATTGGAGATGTAAAACATTCATTAGCGTCTATTGAAAAAGCAAAGGAATTGTTAAATTACAATCCATCACATTCAGTAAAAGCTGGGTTAGATGAAGCCATTGATTGGTATTGGGAATATTTTAAATCTAATTAATTTCAATAAATCTTAAGATTTAGCTACACAAGTAACTAAATTCAAAATGAATGCAAATTTTTAAGTCACATAGTCTAATAATACTTTATCACTTTATCTTTTCAATACTTATTTACGGAGTAATTAAAACAAGTGGAACAGAGTACATCAAAGAGCTATCTGTATTTTACTTTTGCTTAATACTCACCTACTTTGCCAGTTATTACCTTTTAATAAAAAACAAATTTGATATTAATTTCAAAGTCAAATCAATCAACTTAAACAAGTGGATTAGTATTCTGCCTTTAACATCAATTGTTTTAATCTTACTTCACCTAATTTACCTTCGTGACTTCCATGCACTTAGCGCTTTAAAGCTGAGTTCTATAACTGAGGTGGTTCAATTAAGAAGAAGCATTACTTCAGAATCAAATTATTTAGTCAATTACATAGCTAGCTTTAACATTAAAGGTCTGCTACCATTCACATTGCTTGCATTGTTAATTCTTAAGAAGAAAAAACTCTATTGGGTTCTATTTGCTTTGGGTTCATTTTATGTTTTTTGCTTGATGCAAAAGAGTTTCATTATTGTTTTACTAGCCCCGGCTCTTATTTATTCATTGCTAAATCTTAAATGGTTTTACTTGATTAAATATATTGCTGTAATTACAGCAGTAATGATTTCGCTTGTATTGATACATAATCCAGAAATCAACAAACCCAAAAGCTCAAACAAACAGTTAGTTCAACCCAAATCTGAACAAATAAACAAAAAGCAAAATAGTACTTTCAAAACCATATTAATAGGTTTAGAAAATAGAATATTAGTTGTTCCTGGAAAAACAGTAACTGGCTGGTTTAAACATATTCCAAAGGACTTACCATACCAAAACGGAACTGGATACAGATTTGCAAAATTTATAACAAAAAAAGAATACTCAAATTACGCGAAAGAACTGTATCCAATAATGTATCCAACATACGCAGCTAGAGGATTAAAAGGAAATGTAAATGTTGCAAGTTTTATGTACGATTATGCCAATTTCGGATGGAAAGGGTTTATCATATCAGGAATTTCAATGGGCTTATTATTTATCTTCATTGAATGGCTTTTTATTGATCGATTGATATTAAAATTATCAATTAACACAATACCCGTATTTCTTCTAAGCTCTCAAGCTATAACTACTGCTCTATTTAGTGGAGGATGGGGATTAATGCTAATGCTATACTTTCTATTTAGAAAAAAAGATATTTTTAACCTAGCAAAATGAAAGTTTGCCACATAACTACAGTGCATAAAGTTAATGATGTTAGAATATTTCATAAGCAATGTTGTAGCTTAAAAAAAAACGGATTTAGCGTAAGCTTGATAGCACCCAATACCCAAGAAAAGGAAAAAGGGGGTATAAAAATAATTGGGTTACAACCCATAAAAGAAAGTAGAATTTATAGAATTTTTAAACTAAGTAAAATTGCATATCAATTAGCGATTGAAACTAACGCTGATATTTATCACTTTCATGATCCTGAATTATTAAGGATTGGGTTAAAGCTCAGAAAAAAAGGTAAAAAAGTCATATATGATGCCCATGAAGACCTGCCTAGGCAAATACTAACTAAGCATTGGATAAATCCAGTTTTAAGAAAAATTACAGCTTACCTTATTGAAAAATATGAAAATTATGCAGCAAGTAAAATGAGTGCTGTAATTGGAGCAACTTCTCATATTAGTGATCGATTTAGCAAAGTGAATAAACACAGTGTTAATATTAATAACTTCCCAATAATTAGTGAATTTAATCCTTCATTATCTCGAACTTCAAATGATCATATTGTATATTCTGGAGGAATATCAAAAGAGAGAGGAATTGTTGAAATAATTAAGGCAATAGAGAATTCAAATGTTAAGCTATTACTTGCTGGAAAATTTCTTGATCCCAAGCTTGAAGAAGAATTGATTAAAATTAAAGGTTGGAGAAATGTAAACTATTTTGGTTTTTTAAATAGGAATGAGATTTCAACTCTTTATAACAATGCTAAAATAGGGATGGTCACCTTACACCCCACTTTAAACTATAAAGATTCATTGCCTGTAAAAATGTTTGAATACATGGCAGCTGGAATTCCAATTATTGCTTCCAACTTTAGCAAATGGAAAGAAATTATTGACAAATACAATTGTGGTATAACTGTTGATCCAAATTCACCTGAAGACATTAAAAAAGGAATAGATCAATTAATCAGTAACCCTAAATCAGCGCAAAAAATGGGAGAAAATGGTAGACAAGCAATTAACAAAACTTTAAATTGGAATGTTGAAGAAAAAAAGCTGATTGAATTGTACACAATCTTATGAAAATTAAGCTCCTCATACTAAGTCAATATTTTCCACCTGAAATAGGTGCTCCTCAAAATCGTTTATTTGAACTTGCTATACGTTTACAACAAAAAGGAATTGATGTTTCAGTTCTAACAGCAATGCCAAATTATCCAAACATGAAGATTCAAGATGAATATTTAGGACTTAAATATCATTTTGAAGAGATGGAAAATCTTAAAGTACACAGAACTAGTATTTATGTTTCAAAAAACACGGGGATTCTTTCTAGATTAAGAAATTACTTTTCTTTTGTTTGGTCATCTTACAAAAACAGAAAAAAAGTAAGTGGAGATTTTGATTACATTCTTTGCGAATCACCACCATTATTTTTAGGTATTTCAGCATATTTAATTAGTAAATCAAAAAATGCAAAAATGATTTTTAACGTTTCAGATCTATGGCCTGAAAGTGCAGAAAAATTAGGAATTGTAAACAATAAAATTATGCTGAAAATGGCTACTTTATTGGAAGAGTATTTGTATAAAAAATCAACACTAATTACTGGTCAAACTCAGGGTATCGTCAAAAACATAAAAGATAGATTTCCTAACAAAAATGTGTATTGGCTTCCGAATGGAGTTGATTCAGAATTATTTCAACCGAATAAAACCAAAAAATGGAAAAAAGAAAATGGTTTTAAAGAAGATGATATTTTATTTTTCTATGGAGGAATTATTGGCCATGCACAAGGATTAGAAATAATTATCGAAGCAGCTAAAGATTTCAAATCCAAAAATAATATTCATTTTATTCTTATGGGTTCAGGTCCTGAAAAAGAAAAATTAATTGCTCTAAAAGAGAATTATAAAATTGAAAATTTACATTTTTTTGAACCCGTTAAAAAGGACAAGATTGGAGAAGTTATTTCAGCAGTAGATGCATCAATAATTCCATTAAAAAAAATACCTCTATTCGAAGGTGCTATTCCTTCAAAAATCTTCGAAAATTTAGCTATGGAAAATCCAATAATATTAGGTGTTAATGGAGAAGCTAAAGAATTATTCATTGATCAAGGTAAATGTGGATTACATTTTGAACCAGAAAATAAAATTGAATTGGCATCGTGTATAAATCAGTTGGTTGATAATCCTGAACTTAAAATATCTTTTGGAAAAAACGGAAGAGAATATGCAAAAAAACATTTTGACAGAGATTTTTTAGCTGACAGTTTTTATAAAGAATTGATAAGTATTAAAAAATAACAGTAATAGAATTACCTTAGAGCTTAATGTTTTTTAAGAATTGGATTCATAAATATAATTTAACAGAAATACTTCTTTTAGTATTAGTTCTAATTATCCCTCTTGAAAAAACAACCATGAGGATCTTATTAGTTGTGATTACAGTTACAGCGCTTATCAAAGGAAAATACAATGTTTTTAAATCAAATATTAGTTGGGTTAAGTTAATTCTCACCCTATTATGGATATTACCGTTTGCACAATTAATTGTATTTAATGGCTTATTTAATCATTGGTCGCACCTAGAGACCAAACTATCCCTATTATTGTTACCTATCATCTTTTTATTAGATGTGAATATCAATAAAAATTTCATTAATGAATTAACAAAAATTTTTATTATTGGGTGCTGTATTTCCATTACAATATGCTTAATTAAAGCTTCATATAGTTCCTTTATATTAGGAATCGACAATTCTTTTTATTACAAAAATCTATCTGTTTTTCATCATCCAAGTTATTACACAATGTATATAAATTTTGGGGTTGGATTACTTTACTTAAACTTAATCTCTGCTACTCCATTATTTTATATTAATAAGAAATTATTATGGTTAATGATTGTCTCTTTTACATTGTTCATAGTGTTGGTTTCCTCTAGAACAGGTTGGATAAGTAATTTTATGATAAATAGCATATTTGTCATCATTTTAATAAAAAGAAAGTTTTTTAAACAAAAACACATATTCTACTTGATATCTCTTTTAATTGTAATTGGTGGGCTAATAAATTTCAGTCCCTCACTAAAAAATAGATTTAATGATATTATAAATCATACCCTATATGCAGATCAACAATCTGAATACCCATCTTCTACAAGTACAAGAATAAAAGCCTGGAAGTCAGCATCAGTATTAATTAAAGATCATTGGTTATTTGGGTTAGGCACAGGGATAGGGGCTATTGAATTAAATGAGATTTACACCATTAAAGAATATTACTCACTAAATAAAAAAAATACAAACACTCATAATCAATACTTACAATATCTTTTAGATCATGGGACAATAGGTTTAATATTTCTACTATTTTTCACCTTGATTATGCTGATTAAGAGCTTTATAAGTAAAGAGTTTATGTATACTCTTTTCATAGGTATAATAATTATTAATTTTATGACTGAATCAGTTTTAGAAACACAAAGTGGTGTTATTTTCTTCGCTTTCTTTAATACCTTATTTTTCTTTCAATGGATTAATAATAAATATGTTGTAGTTGATTAAAAAAGATACATATCAATTTTTAAAAAATGTATTGACTTTGTTTTCAGGGTCATCACTGGCACAAATTATATCAATAGGCGCATTAATAATTCTTCAGCGTTATTTTTACAATCCTGAAGAATATGCCCCTTTTCGATTGTTTTTTGAATACGTAGCTGTTTTTAGTAGTGTAAGTGCATTGCGATTAGAAAGCGGATTAATTCTTGAAAGAGAAGATGACAAAGCACTTTCGTTATTGCGTATTTGCATTAGGTTTTGTTTTATAATATCACTGATTGGTGGTTGTATATTTAGTATATATTTCTTTAAAGAAATTGAAGTTTTTCAACACGAATGGATATTGTTAATACTAATGCCATTTGCAATTTTCGGAAATGGATTAATTCAAATTTTTCAACCTTTTTTCACAAGAGCAAAATCGTTTTTAACAATTAGCTCATCCAAGATAATTCACAGTATTGTTGGCAGCACTACTCAAATAGTTACCGGCTTAATTGGCTTCAATTTTGTTGGTTTAATTATTGGTAGAATTGCTGGATTAATATCAGCAGATTTAAATTATTTCAAGAAGTTCTACAAAACATTTAAATGGAATACGAAACGTAAGAATGAGGAAAAAACATTACTGAAAAAACATAAAAAATTTATTTATTTCACCTCACCTGGCATTTTTGTAGGCAACTCTATAAACCTTGTTATCCTTGTAGTATTTACCCATTATTATGGAGATAAATTTACTGGACTTACGGCTGCTGCAATTCAATACTTAGGACTAATATGCATGCTTTTTTCTTCGTCTTTTGCTCAAGTTTATTACAATGAAATAGCACAGATAAATGAACCAAAAAAACTATTTCAATCTTATACATTTTGGCTTAAAAGATTATTTGTACTAACACTAGTTGGTTGGACTATATTAATGTTCACGCCTTCCTCATTAGTAACTCTAGTGCTTGGTGAAAAGTGGATTGGGCTTATGGACATTATTAAATTAATAAGTCCATGGATGGCAATTATGTTTTTAGCTTCTTCTTTATCCTACATATTTATAAGATTAGGAAAACAAAAAGAAATCTTCTTTTTTGATCTATTCCATTTAATACTAGTTTTAATAGCCTTATTTGGTGGTCATTACTTGTTTAACAATAGTAAACAAACTCTGTATATTGTTACCATTGTACAAAGTGTTTTCTATGTATTATCTATAAGTTTAGCTTACTTCTTCTTGAACAAGGCTATTAAAAAAGAAGATATCTAAGGTTTTGTTCTAAATTTGCCTACAAATTATGATACCATTTTCACCACCAAGAATTGACGAAAAGACTGTCAAAGAAGTAACAGAAGCTTTATTATCCGGCTGGATTACAACAGGTCCAAAAACTCAACTTTTTGAAAATAAGCTTGCAGAATACATTGGAGTTAATCATGTAGTATGCCTTAATTCAGCAACTGCTGGACTAAAACTTATTTTAAATTGGCTTGACATAAAGAAGGTGATGAAGTAATCATACCAGCATATACCTATTGTGCTACTGCAAATGTTGTTGTGCAAACAGGAGCCAAACCTATTATGGTTGATGTTAATTCTACAGATTTTAATATCAATTTAGATGCTATAGAAAAAGCAATTTCTAATAAAACAAAAGCAATTATTGCCGTTGACATTGCAGGTTTCCCAGCTGATTATGATGAAATAATTAATTTGATATCAAAAAAAGAAATAGTTAGTAAGTTTAAACCTGAAAATAACAACCAAAAAGGCATTGGAAGGATAGCTCTTATTAGTGATGCAGCACATTCAATTGGAGCTGTATATAAAAACAAAAGAACAGGAAATCAAGCTGATATGAGTTCGTTTAGTTTTCATGCTGTAAAAAATTTAACTACTGCCGAAGGAGGAGCTGTTGCCTTCAACTTAAATAACTCCTTTGATGAAGAAGAGCTAAAAAAGTACTTCAAAACTCTTTCTCTACACGGACAGTCTAAGGACGCTTTAGCAAAAACAAAAGCTGGCGGATGGAAATACGATGTGATTGAAGCAGGTTTCAAATGCAACATGACCGATATACACGCAGCAATTGGTTTAATAGAATTAGAAAGATACCAAGACACATTAAAAAGAAGAGAAGAAATTTTCAAACTTTATGATAAATTTTTCTCTTCAAAAAATTGGGCAAATTTGCCCACTTATGAATCAAAGAACAAAAAGACGTCATACCATTTATATATGCTGAGGATAAACAATTGTTCTGAAAATGAAAGAGATCAAATAATTCAACATGTTAGCAATATGAAAATTGCTGTGAATGTTCACTATATTCCACTACCCATGTTAAGTTTTTATAAAAACATGGGATACAATATTGAAGAGTATCCAAACTCTTTTAAAAATTACACATGTGAAATATCTCTTCCTGTTTACTTCAATTTAACTGACGATCAAGTTTTTGAAGTAGCCAACGCCATTGAAAATGCAGTAGAAAGTGTTTTAAAATGAAAAGAGCATTTGACTTAATCATAGCAATTGTTGTCTTAATAGTTTTTTTACCCCTTTTTTTAATAGTTGGGATATTAATTATGATAGAGTCAAAGGGTGGTATCTTTTTTAAACAAGAGAGAATCGGTAAAGACCTTATTCCCTTCAATATTTTAAAATTTAGAACCATGTATGTGAATGCTGAGGCTAAAGGGAAACTTACTGTTGGTTCAAAAGACAGTCGTATTACCAAAATTGGTTTTTGGATTAGAAAATATAAAATTGACGAACTACCACAATTTATTAATGTAGCAAAAGGAGAAATGAGCATTGTTGGACCAAGGCCTGAAGTAAGCAAATATGTTAACTTATACAGTAACATTCAAAAGAAAGTTCTTTCTATTAAACCGGGTATAACAGACTATGCTTCTTTAAAGTATTTTGAAGAAAATAAACTGCTAGGTAAAAGTTTAAATCCAGAAGAAACTTATGTTAAAGAAATAATGCCTGAAAAACTCAAAATAAACCTTGAGTACCTCGAAAAGAATAGTTTTAAGAACGATTTAATAATAATTTGGAAAACCTTTCTTAGAATTATATCCTAATAAAATTGCAAACAAACTTATCTTTTAAAAAAATAGCTACTATTTTAGGAGATGCTTGATAGTCAGGAGATTGATTTAACTGTATATTTTATTCCCGTTTTTATTCTATTGATTGCCATTGAAGTTGGAATTAATTTAAAACGGAAATTAAAACTGTATGAAATAAAAGACTCTCTTGCATGCGTAACTATGGGCTTAGGTGTGGTAGTTATTGGAATATTTACAAAAGTATTTTATTTCTATATTTTTTCCTTTCTATTTCAGTACAAGCTATTTAGTTTGGAAAACAATTGGTGGATGTGGGTACTGCTTGTTTTTGCAGATGATTTTTCTTTTTACTGGCATCACAGACTAAGTCATCATGTTAGAATACTTTGGGCTGCTCATGTCCAACATCACAGTTCTCAAAAATTAAATTTTTCTGTTGCTCTTCGACAAAGCTGGGGAGAACCTTTTTATAAATTTTTGTTTTACATGTGGATGCCCATTATAGGCTTTGAGCCCTTATACATCATAATGATGCAAGCAATAAGTTTGATTTATCAATTTTTTCAACATACCGATTTAGTTAAAAGCTTAGGGTTTTTTGAACTTTTCATGAATACACCATCACACCACAGAGTTCATCATGCAGTACAAGCAAAATATTTGGACAGAAATCATGCAGGTATATTTATAATATGGGACAAAATATTTGGAACTTTTGCTGCTGAAGAGGATGAGTTAAAACCTGTATATGGAATTACAAATAATATAAAATCTCACAACCCAGTAAATATAGCAACACATGAATACATCAATATTTTTAAGGATTTGAAAAACACTAATGGACTTTTAAATAAATTAAAAATAATTTTTTACCCACCAGGTTGGGATCCTAATGGGAATCATCAAACTTCAGCTGCAATTAGGAATAAAACAAATAACAATCATTTATAGCCGAATAACTTCTCGTAAGACAACCCTATACACAATACACTATTATTTGAATTAAAGTCACTAGAGTTTAAACCTGAAACCTGAGATAGTCCAATCACTTCAGGCTTAAAACCTGAATTCCAAAAACTATATGATACTACTAATCCAACTGAACCAAAAGATGAGTTGTTTAGATAATAACCTAAAGTAGGTTCAATCAAAAAATTATTTTCTGCGTAATGAGGGGTATTGGTTCCTAGTGAGCCAAACAACTTTCCAACACCAGCCTTAATTCCAAATTTAGCATATGTAATTTCAGAAACATTATTGATGTAAAAAAGAGATAAACCAATAATGTTTAACTCAGCCTGACCTGCACTTTGAGTTTGAATGAACTTATTATTGATTTGATAATAAGCATATTTATAATCTACCCCAACTGAAATATAACTTGTAGGTAAAAAACTACAATTCAAATCTACATCTGCAATACCAAACATTGCTTTTTGAAATCCATTATTAGAAATGATTCTTGGTATTTTAACATCAAAACCTGCTGAATAACGAGGTCTATTTTGGGCAGAAATATCAAAAATAAATAATAAACAAAAGATTAATATTGAAACTTTAAATCTCAATTTTTGACTGTTATTTTTCTTAAAATCTGTTGATTATCAGTCGTAACAGACAAATAATAGTTGCCATTATTTATTTTGTTGAAATCAACTTTAAAAATTTGTTCTCCTTTTTCAAGCATACCATTAAAAATAGAGAAAACATTTTTCTCATTAACGTCTAAAATAGATATGCTAACGTCTTGGTTTTCTTTAAGAACACAACCTATTTGTCTGTACCCTTTTATAACTGGAGGTAAACTCATTATTTTCAAAAAAGGCTCGGCCAAACCTTTATCGTTTTTTGCTTTAAAAAAAACACGTTTAAATACTCTTGCAATAATCCATATCCCAACTAGAATTGAAATCACACCCATGATGTTGATAAAAACTCTAAACGAAACACTGCTTTCCCATAATTCAATCATATCCAAATTGATTTTTTATCAAAATTATAAAACAATTCGGTAAAGGTTAATTGATTTATTGATATTTACATTTTATTGATAAACAAACGCTACATAATTTGATTTTCAGCCAATTAGTTAAAAATATATACAATGCCTTTGATCAACCACTTCCTGGTTTTGAAGCTCATTTAGAATT
>JBELEU010000028.1:0-15685 GCA_042093455.1 Crocinitomicaceae bacterium
CGACGCTCTTCCGATCTATTCATATGAGATACTAGTAGTTGATGAAGCGAAACTTTTTGAAGGAAAATTAAGGAACAATAAAAAATATCACTTAGAGTGGTCACCTGAAGGAAAGTCATATGAACAAGTTCAAGAAATTTTCAAATCAAATAAAGATCACAATCTACTTCTTTATTTACCTGGAAATCTAATTCAGACCAATTCAATGACTGCTAAGTGTTTGTATAAAACAATACCTTCTTCTTCAGCACAAAAACATTTGACTAGTATTATCAATGAGGCTATTGAACTTTACAGAATTGAAAAAATAGGGATTGAAGAAGAAAAATACAGGTCCATTAAAACCCGTATAAATCTTGATGTAATAGACATTGAAAATGCTGAAAACAAAAACATACAGCGTAAAGCATATGTTGGTTATATTTTCGCTTTCATCATTTACATATTTATTTTTATGTATGCTATTCAAGTAATGAAGGGTGTTATTGAAGAAAAAACCAATAGAATTGTTGAAGTTATTATATCATCTGTAAAGTCTTTTCATTTAATGATGGGAAAAATAATAGGAATCGGGCTAGTTGGGTTAACCCAATTTCTGATTTGGATCACTGTCATTTCTTCTCTATCTGTTGGAATATTATTTGTCAATTTTCCTGAAAAATATTCTATTGAAAATCAATTACAACAAAATGAAGTGTTTGATAATTCAAATGTATTAGCAAACAACAATGAAAAAATAGATCAAATAACCCAATTTGTATTGTACCAAATAGATTGGGGGAATATGTTCTTGTTTTTTGCCATTTATTTTATTGGAGGATACTTAATTTATGGAAGTCTGATGGCTGCTATTGGCTCTGCTGTTAATGAAGAAACTGATACACAACAGTTCATGATTCCATTAACAATTCCTCTGATATTTTCACTTTCAATGATTCCACAGGTTATAGACAACCCCTCTTCAAGTATTGCTTTTTGGCTAAGTGAAATACCGTTTACTTCACCACTAATTATGATGGTTAGAATTGCAATGGGAATTGGTGAAGGCGGTGTTGATTTATGGGAAATATTTTTAAGTATATTCCTATTGTTAGTAACGTTTATAATATGCACCTTTATTTCAGGTAAAATTTATAAAACGGGTATCCTATTGTATGGAAAAAAACCTAGCTATAGAGATATATATAAATGGATAAAAACATGAAAAAGATTTTAATCATAGATGATGAAAAAGCAATTAGGAATACGCTTAAAGAAGTTCTAGAATTTGAAAACTATCATGTTGAAAGTGCTGAAGATGGATTTTCAGGGCTGGATTTAGTTGATCAAAAAAAATACGATTTAGTTTTTTGTGATATCAAGATGCCAAAAATGGACGGTATCGAATTTTTAGATTTCATACAAAAAAAGAATCCAGAAATACCTGTTGTTATGATAAGTGGACATGGTAATATTGAAACTGCTGTTGAATCCTTAAAAAAAGGAGCATATGACTATATTCAAAAACCATTAGACTTAAATAGAATTTTAGTTTCTGTAAGAAACGCATTTGATAAAGGTGAAATACTTAAAGAGAATAAAGTTTTAAGAAAAAAAATTAAAAAGAAGAGTAGTGACCAAATAATCGGTGAAAGTGAAGCAATTTTAAAGATCAAAAAAATGATTGATAAGGTAGCACAAACTGATGCTCGTGTTCTTATAACTGGAGGAAACGGTGCTGGTAAAGAGCTTGTAGCTAAACAACTTCACGACAAAAGCAACAGATCAAAAGCACCTTTTGTAGAGGTTAATTGTGCCGCTATTCCATCTGAACTAATTGAAAGTGAATTATTTGGCCATGAAAAAGGATCCTTCACTTCAGCTCATAAGCAAAAGCCAGGACAGTTTGAAAAAGCAAATGGTGGCACTTTATTTTTAGATGAAATTGGTGACATGAGTGCTTCCGCACAAGCAAAGGTTTTAAGAGCTCTTCAAGAAAATAAAATAATTAGAGTAGGTGGTGAAAAACAATTAAATGTTGATGTTAGAGTCATTGCAGCGACAAATAAAAACCTTCAAAATGAAATTGAAAATGGAAACTTCCGAGAAGACTTATTCCATAGGTTAAACGTTATTCCAATACATGTTCCTTCTTTAAATGAAAGAAAAGAGGACATTCCAATTTTGTCAAATTATTTTCTTGAAACAATATGCAAGGAACAAGGAATTTCAAAAAAGAAAATAAGCTCATCTGCGATGGAAAAACTGAAGGAAGTTAATTGGACTGGTAATATTAGAGAGCTTAGAAACATTATTGAAAGGCTTATTATACTTTGCAACAATGAGATCACATCTGAAGATATAGCAATTTATTCAAATAAAAAAAACTAGCCTAACACAATTTCTTTGGCTTTCTTAATTACATTTTCCAACCCTGATAAATCACTTCCACCTGCTGTAGCAAAGAAGGCTTGACCTCCGCCTCCACCTTTAATCTCTTTTGCCAAGTCTCTGATTATTTTACCGGCATTCCAATCTTTAGATTTGACTAAATCCTCGTCTATCATAATTGAAATAAGTGGTTTATTATTAGCATTACTAGTTAGAACTATAAAGAAATTGGATACTGAAGCTTTTATTTCAAAAGCCAATTGTTTGAGAGTATCAGCATCAAGATCGGATTTATAAGAAATAAATGTGATTTCATTTATTGTATCTGCTTCAGAAATTAAATCAGCTTTAAGCTGCTTCAATTTATCTTTTTTATATTTTTCAATAACTTTCAAAAGCTTATGATTTTCCTTTTGTAAATCTTGAACTGCCTTTACAACATTATTTGGACTTTTCATTAAAATCGAAACTTCATCTGCAATAGAAATTTTATTAGTAATAAACTCATCCGCTTTAATAGAAGTTATAGCCTCTATTCTGCGAATACCCGCTGAAATAGAAGATTCACTAAGTATTTTAAAATTACCTATTTCGCTAGATGAATTCACATGTATTCCTCCACACAATTCAATAGATTCACCAAATTGAATAGTTCTTACATCATCGCCATATTTTTCTCCAAACAACATCATTGCTCCAGACTTTTTAGCTTCTTCAATTGGAACATTTCTTTTTTCAACTAAAGGAATACTACTACGTATACTAGAGTTAACCATTTTTTCAATTTTATACATTTCTTCTTTAGAAACTTTTGAAAAATGAGAAAAATCAAATCTCAAATAATCAGCATTTACCAAAGACCCCTTTTGTTCTACGTGGTCTCCTAAAACAGTTCTTAATGTGTGATGAAGGAGATGAGTGGCTGAATGATTTTTTGCAGATAAACTTCTATTTTCTATATTAATGTTTGCTGAAAAAGTAGCATTTAAATTAGATGGCATCTTATTGGAAAAATGAATGATTTCTCCGTTCTCTTTTTTGGTGTCGATTATGCTGATCTTTTCATTTTGATTTTGAATATAACCTGTATCACCGACTTGACCTCCACCTTCGGGATAAAATGGGGTAAAATCAAAAACTAGTTGAAAAATAACCTTGCCTTTTACTTTAACTTCTCTGTATTTTGAAAGCTTAACTTCAGATGATATTTTATCATAACCTACGAATTTTTGTTTCGTGGCTTTATCTATAAAAACCCAATCGCTTAACTCTTTTTGAGCATCTTTTTGAGAACGTAATTTTTGCTCTTCTAACGAAATTCTGAATTCCTTCTCCTCTACATGTAATTTATTTTCAAAAACTATCAGTTTTGTTAAATCAAATGGAAATCCATATCTGTCATAAAGTTCAAATGCCAATTTTCCAGAAATTGTTTGTTCTGAGTTAGCAACTGCATCTTTACATATCTGATCAATTCTTTTCAAACCAATCTCAAGAGTTTTATAAAAAGATGCTTCTTCTTGAAAAACTACCTTTTTGATCAATTCTTTTTGATTGACAATTTCATCAAAAACATCAATGAAATAATCAGATAAAACATCAACTAATTCGTGTAAAAAAGGTGAACTAATTCCTAGGTTTTGATATCCATACCTAACAGCTCTCCTTAATATTCTTCTTATTACATATCCAGCACCAGTATTAGAAGGGAGTTGGCCATCAGCAATAGAAAAAGAAATGGCTCTAATATGGTCAACAATAACTCGAATAGCAATGTTAATTTTTTCTTGGTCTTTGTTGTTGTTAGATGAAATATATTTTTTGTTCGAAATGCTTTCAACTTTTTGAATTAAAGAAGAAAATACATCAGAATCATAATTACTCTTTTTTTTCTGAAGAACCATGGCTAAACGCTCAAGTCCCATTCCTGTATCAACATGCTTGTTATCGAGTGGTTCTAAAACACCATTAGCTTTGCGATTATATTGCATGAAAACTAAATTCCACAACTCTATTACTTGAGGGTGATCTTTATTCACTAAATCTTTTCCAGGAATTTTTCTTATTTCCTCTTCATCTCTTAAATCAATATGAATTTCTGAACATGGCCCACAAGGACCCTGAGTACCCATTTCCCAGAAATTATCTTTTTTCGAACATTTTAATATATGATTTTCTTCAACAAATTCTTTCCAAATATTGTAAGACTCTTCATCAGCAGCGGTATTGTCTTTTTCATCTCCTTCAAAGACTGTTACATATAATCTTGATTTTTCTAATTGATACACTTTTAAAAAAAGTTCCCAAGACCATGTAATGGCTTCTTTCTTAAAGTAATCTCCAAAAGACCAGTTGCCTAACATTTCAAACATGGTGTGGTGGTAAGTATCAACACCTACTTCTTCCAAATCGTTATGTTTTCCAGAAACTCTCAAACATTTTTGCGAATTAACGAGTCTTTTATTTTTTGGTGATTGAGTCCCTAAAAAAAAATCTTTAAATTGATTCATTCCCGCGTTTGTAAACATTAAAGTTGGGTCGTTTTTCATCACCATAGGAGCAGATGGAACAACAAGATGACTTTTTTCTTGAAAAAACTTAAAAAAGGCGGATCTAATATCTTTTGAATTCATTGACGTTCTAGTTACTTTAAAACAAGATACAAAGTTATCTATTTTAGAAAATTAACAGTCTATATATTCAAACAAAAACAAGAAGCTAAAAAACAGTGTTGTTTTTTGAATGTTATCATTAATACTAAATCCTTAATTCAACAAATTTAAAATGCTCAAGTTTAAATATTTATATATTTGTTGCTTAACTATTTTGATATGAAAAATTATTTGTTTTTACTCTGTTTAGGTATTTGTATGGCATGTTCCAATAAGGAATCAAATACGTCCAATAACACGGACAATAATTCACCCAAACAAATAATTAATTCTATTGAAAAGGAAACAATAAAAGACTCATTAATACCAAAAATCAAACCTCAAGCTAATGACAATTTAAATGACATTGCATTGTTGGTTGCAGGCATGAAAGTAGATTCAACCTCTAAAAATTATCAATTCACTCAATCAAATAATTGGGAGAATTATTCTATTATGCTTGATAAAACTTGGGGCAAAATAAACGCAAATAGATTAAAAAAAATGCAAGATTGGCAAAAGAAAGAATTGCCAGATTCAATTACAAAAAACAGAGTTGGGATCTACCCGTTTTCCGGACCAGATTTTTTAACATTTTATACTTTCTTTGGAGATGCTCCTTCATATTACATGTTTGGTCTTGAGCCACTTGGAAAAGTGCCAAACTTACAATCAATGACTACTGATAGCTTACAACTTTACTATGATGGTATGGAAGATGCTACGGAAGACTTGCTAAACCTTACCTTTTTCAGAACTAACTGGATGAAAACTGAACTAAAAAAGAATGGTATTATACCAATTATACTATATTTTTTAGCTAGAACCAACAATGAAATATATGCTGTAAATAGATGTAAAATTGATTCAACTGGAAACCTTTTTACAAATCCTAAAGATTCTGTATTCAATGTTGCACACATTCAGTTTTTAGATAGTAAGACTAAAAAAATTAAAGACATCTATTATTTATCTGCTGATGTAAGTAATTACGCAATGGATAAAAATCCTGAAATTAAAAAGTTTCTTGAAAAAATACCCGAGGGAAATTCCTATTTAAAAGCTGCAAGCTATTTATGTCATCATTCATTTATGTCTAATATAAGGTCTTTGATTGTTAAAAAATCAAAACTGATTTTACAAGAAGATTCTGGAATTCCATACAAGTTTTTTCCTAAAGAAAATTGGAACATCAAGTTATTTGGAAAATATGTGAATCCATTTAAAATATTTACAGATAAAATTTATGTTCAGGAAAACCTTAGAGGCGATTTTAACATTCCTGAAATGACCAATCCACTTCCTTTTAGATTAGGATATCACTCAGGAACTCGAACAGATAATTTAATGCTTGCCATCCAAAAGTAAATCAGTAAAATTGAAAAAAATTAAGTTATTATTAGCTTTATTAATCATAAGCTTTAAAGGATATTGTCAATTGGATACACTTGTAACTATTGACACATTAAACTACAAAGGTCAACAGATAATTGTTTTTGATGATAAAACATGGGAATTTACTGAAGTTTTGAATAAATTAAACTATCTAAAAACCGTATCTGATTCCTCTGTTATTTTTAAAGAAAATTGGAAAAGAATAACCTTTCCTTATCCAAATGATGGAAAAATTCCAGATAGTATCTATGTTTCATTTCAAACTAAATATGACACCTTTACTCTTCCACACAACAATGTTTTAACTTCAGGATTTGGATACAGAAGAGGTGGGTTTCATAAAGGAATTGACATTAGATTAGCTAAAGGAACTCAAGTTAAAGCTGCATTTAATGGCAAGGTGAGATACGCTAGATACAATAGCGGTGGCTTTGGAAACTTAGTTATAATTAGACATTTTAATGGATTAGAAACTTTTTATGCTCATTTAAGCAAAATACTAGTAAAAGAAGATGAAATTGTTGAATCTGGCAAAGTAATAGGACTTGGTGGAAATACAGGTGTTGAATGGTCAGGCACGCATTTACATTTTGAAGTAAGGTATCGTGATTTATCTTTTGACCCGCAAAAAATGATTTCATTGGACAATCAAAACCTAATCTCACAGGAAATGTTGTTGAAAAAAAAAGATTTTCATCCTGCAATTCAAAATAAAAGAAAGTATCACAAAATTAAATCTGGAGATACATTATCTCATTTAGCTAGAAAATACGGAACATCAACATCCAAAATAGTCAAGATAAACAAAGGTCTTTCCGTTAACTCAACTTTGAGAATAGGTCAAAGAATTAGAGTAAGGTAGTTTTAAAATAAAATTTTAAAACCACACTTTAAAAAAAATTATATTTGCAACATAAAAATTTTTTTGAAAAATATAAATTATAAATACAATCCTGACACACTCGAATACGTTGAAGTAAAACTTTCTATTTGGGGAAGACTCAAAAAAATATCTTATTACTTAATTGCAGCCATTGTATTTTCTTTTTCTATTTTATCTGTTTCTTTTTACAACATAAGAAAACAAATTAAAAAAGAGGCATCTAAAGAATCTCAAAATATACGACAGGAGATAACCGCTTTTAATAGCGATTTAACAAATATCCTTAAGGTTTTAAATGACATTCAACAGCGAGACGATAATATTTACAGATCTATTTTTGAAACAAAACCTTATCCGGACCACAAAAGACAACTTGGGACTGGTGGAAACCCTATGAAATTTAAAAAATATGAAGGGTTAAAACATGAAGAAATTATAACTGAGATTGCGCAAAAAATAGAACTCATAGAGAAAAAGTTAGCTGCCCAATCGACATCATTTGATGAAGTATTTGAACTAACTAAAGCAAAACAAGATATGCTGAAATCTATCCCAAGTATTCAGCCAGTTTCCAACAGGGATTTAAAACGCATTGCTTCAGGGTTTGGATACAGGATGCATCCAATTTATAAAATTTTAAAACCACATCCAGGAATTGATTTTGCTGCTCCAAAAGGAACAGAAATCTATGCTACCGGAGATGGAATAGTGGAAAGAGTAGCTTGGACTGGGGGATACGGAAAAGCCATTATGATTGATCATGGATACGGTTATAAAACTAGATATGCACACTGTAGTAAATACAACTGCAGAGTTGGACAAAAAGTTAAAAGAGGTGATTTAATTGGCTTTATTGGTAATACTGGTCAATCAACTGGACCACATTTACACTATGAAGTTTTAAAAAATAAAAAACCAATTAACCCTATTAATTTCTTCTTCAATGATTTGTCTCCTGAAGAATACGATAAGGTCATAGAAATTTCTTCTAGACCTACTCAATCTATGTAAATGAACATTCTAATGTTATTTTTACCTTGTACTTTTTATAAAAGTTATTGTACAAATTCATAGCTTTACGATATGGAAGAAAATCAATTTGAAATTCCAAAACTTACCAAAGTTTATTATTCAATCGGAGAAGTAGCTGCAATGTTTAAAGTCAACACTTCACTAATCCGTTTTTGGGATAAGGAATTTGATATTATTCAACCTAAAAAAAATAAAAAAGGCAATCGATTATTTACCAAGGAAGATGTAAAAAACTATCATCTGATTCATTTTTTAGTTAAAGATAGAGGGTATACTCTTAAAGGAGCTAAAGACAAAATTAAAGGAAATAAAAATGAAGTGGTTAACCAGCAAGTAATCGTCCAAAAAATGTCTAAAATCAAATCCTTTTTACTACAACTTAAAGAAGAATTATAAATAAAAAACAATGGAAAATATTACTTCATCACATCAACCTGCAGAACAAAAAACATTAGCCAAAAATTTTGTAGCAAATGTTTTTTCAATGATGTTTATAGCATTGATCGTTTCTGGAATTACAGCCGTTTGGTTTGCAAGTTCTGGAATGATAAATAATTTATTTACTGAAACTGGAGGAATGAATGCTCTAGGCTGGATAATTGCACTTGCACCTCTAGGTTTAGTAATGTTAATGAGTTTTGGATTTCAAAAACTTAGTGTCATACAATTAATGGGATTATTTATGGCTTACTCGTTATTGACTGGAATGAGTTTAAGTTTTATTTTTATTATATATAGTACCTCATCAATAGCCAGCACATTTTTTATAAGTGCCATTACTTTTGGAATCATGGCATTTGCTGGATATACCACTAAAACTGATTTAACAAAAATGGGCAGTTTATTGTTTATGGCTCTTATCGGCATTGTGATTGCAAGTGTTATCAATCTATTTATTGGAAGTGGTCCATTGGATTACATTATTTCAATTGTTGGAGTTTTAGTTTTTACAGGACTTACAGCATATGACGTACAAAAAATCAAAAGAATTGGTGCTGGAATAGAACACGGCACTGCGTCAAGTCAAAAACTTATGATAATGGGAGCTCTTACCCTTTATTTAGATTTTATCAATTTATTTTTAATGTTGCTTAGATTATTGGGCAACAGGGATTAAAACTTAAACTATGAAAGCATACGTATTTCCTGGCCAAGGAGCTCAGTTTATTGGAATGGGTAAAGATTTATATGACAACTCATCTATTGCAAAAAATCTTTTTGAACAAGCTAATGAAATTCTTGGTTTTTCTATCACTGATATTATGTTCAGCGGAACTGATGAAGAGCTAAAACAAACCAAAGTAACTCAACCTGCTATATTTTTACACTCAGTAATTTTGGCAAAATGTTTAGGTGAATCTTTTCAACCTGACATGGTAGCGGGTCATTCTCTTGGTGAACTTTCAGCACTTGTTGCAAACGGTTGTTTAACATTTGAAAGCGGGTTAAAGCTGGTTCACTCAAGGGCTCTAGCCATGCAAAAAGCTTGTGAAAAAAATCCATCAACAATGGCTGCAATAATTGGTCTTGATGATAATATTGTTGAAGAAATTTGTCAAAAAACAGAAGGTATTGTAGTAGCAGCCAACTACAATTGTCCTGGGCAATTGGTTATTTCTGGTGAAATCAACGCAATTGATAAAGCTTGTGAAGCCCTAACTGAAGCAGGAGCTAGAAGAGCGTTAAAACTGCCTGTTGGAGGAGCTTTTCACTCACCATTAATGGAGCCTGCTAGAAAAGAACTTCAAGATGCTATTTCGGCTACTTCTTTTGATAATCCAACGTGTCCTGTTTATCAAAACGTAACGGCTAGTGCTGTTTCAAATCCAACTGATATCCAACAAAACTTAATAGCTCAATTGACTGCTCCTGTCAAATGGACACAAACGATGAAAAATATGGTTCATAACAATGACCTAGAAGTAATTGAAGTGGGACCAGGAAAAGTTTTACAGGGATTATTCAAAAAAGTGGATAGAGCAATACCAACATCAAGCGCTAGCTTTGAGGTATAATTAAAGTGTAGAGTTAATTAATTGCTCTTGAGCAATTAATTCATGAAATTTAGGTAATCTTCTTGCATGATGAAGCATGTCAAGATGTTTTAAATGATGACAATCCGTTCCAACTAAATCAACAATTTTTTCATCCACCAACCAGTCTGCAACTTTATTTATTTCTGGACCATAAGCTCCTGTTAATGAACCAATATTTAATTGCAGTTTAACACCTCGGTTAATCATTTCAGTTATTTTATCTAAATCTTTGTGCCAATAAGTATACCTTTCAACATGAGCTAGCACTGGAGCATACCCTTTATTATTTAAGGCCCAAATGGTTTCATTTAATCTATTTGGCTCACTAAAAAAGGATAGTTCAATTAAAACATATTTATTCTTTCCTCCAAAAGTTAAAACGTTATCATTTTTTATTATTTCTTCAAAATCTGGTTCAACATTGTATTCTGCTGCTGCTTCAATTTCAATATCAATACCGTTTGACTTGATCTCTCTTTTTAAATCAGACAATCCAGCATTTATAATTTCAGGTGTATTTCTGTAATAATCACTCATTATATGGGGAGTTGTGATTACCTTTTTGTAGCCACTATCTTGAAATACCTTAAGCATCTCTAATGAATCATTCATAGTTTGAGCCCCATCATCAATTCCTGGGATAAGGTGAGAATGTATGTCGTTTTTTAAAACCGACAACTCTGCCAATGACAGTAACGGTTGTTTTTTTTTGAATATGTTGGAAAATAATCCCAAATCATTAAGATTGATATTGTTTATCGTAATACGACTGATACGCTCCAGATGTTACTCTAGAAAGCCATTCTTTATTATTTAAATACCAATCTACTGTTATTTCAAGACCTTTTTCAAAAGTAACTGACGGTTTCCACCCTAATTCATTATTGATTTTGGATGCGTCAATAGCATATCTCATATCATGACCTGCTCTATCGGTTACATAGGTTATTAATGACCGTGATGTTCCAACTGGTTGATTTAACTTTTTATCCATTGTATCGCATAACAAGTAAATTAAGTCTATGTTTTTCCACTCATTGTGACCTCCTATGTTGTAAGTTTCTCCTATCCTACCTTTTTGAAAAATTAAATCAATGGCAATAGCATGATCTTCAACCCATAACCAATCTCTAATGTTTTCACCTTTTCCATAAACAGGAAGTGGCTTGTTTTCATTAATGTTGTTAATCATTAATGGTAATAATTTTTCTGGAAATTGATTGGCACCGTAATTATTACTGCAATTGGATATTTTTACTGGCATACCGTAAGTATGATAATAAGCCCTGACTAAGTGATCTGAACTGGCTTTAGATGCTGAGTATGGACTTCTCGGATCATAAGCAGTTGTTTCATAGAACAATCCTTCATTTCCTAATGAACCGTATACCTCATCAGTAGAAATATGATAAAATATTTTATCACTAAAATCATCTTTCCATTGTGTTCGGCAAGCATTAAGTAGATTTAATGTGCCAACTACATTGGTCATAACAAACTCACCTGGGTTTGAGATTGATCGATCTACGTGAGATTCTGCAGCCAAATGAATAACACCATCAAATTGGTGTAAACTAAATAACTGATTGACTTGATTTTCCTGAGTAATATCAAGTTGAACAAAAGAATAATTTTCTTCGTTTTCTACGTCTACAAGGTTTTCTAAATTACCTGCATAGGTTAATTTATCAGCATTAACAATTAAGTTTTCTGGATATCTATTGACTAATCTTCTTATAACATGAGATCCAATAAATCCAGCTCCCCCAGTAACTAATATTTTTTTTTTGAAATTCATTATAAAGTCCAATAATCTGTTTGTTTGATTTTATTTCTAAACACACCCTTTATATCAACCAATATTCCTTTTTCAGTTAAAATATTCTTAAAGTCATTTTCTGACATTATGGAATATTCATGATGATTTACAGCAACAATAACGGCATTGTATTGATCTTCAATTTTTTCGACCAACTCGAATCCGTATTCTTCCTTTAACTCAATTGAATTAGCATGAGGGTCAACTACATCAACTCGACATGAAAAGGATTTTAATTCGTTAATAACATCGACAACTTTTGAGTTTCTTATATCCGAAACATCTTCTTTGAATGTAGCCCCCATTACTAAAACTTTAGAATCCATCATGCTAGTTCCACTAGCAATTATTTTTTTTGCTACTGTTCTTCCCACATGTGCTCCCATGGCATCATTTACAGCTCTACCAGAATTGATGATTTTAGCATGATAGCCTAATTCTTTTGCCTTGTGTGTCAGGTAATAAGGATCAACTCCAATACAATGTCCACCTACTAAACCTGGTTGAAATTTTAGAAAATTCCATTTGGTACCTGCGGCCTCAAGAACCTCATAAGTATTGATGTCCATTTTGTTAAAAATCATAGATAATTCATTGATCAAAGCAATGTTGACATCTCTCTGAGTGTTTTCTATTATTTTTGCTGCTTCTGCAACTTTAATTGAAGAAGCTCTATGAACGCCTGCCGCTACAACTAATTCATATGTTTTTGCTATTTCTTCAGCTGATTCAACATCACAACCAGAAGAAACTTTTATGATACTTGACAAGGTATGTTCTTTGTCCCCAGGATTAATTCTTTCAGGTGAATATCCAACTTTAAAGTCTTGATTAAAGACAAGGCCACTTTCATTTTCTAAAACAGGAACACAATCTTCTTCTGTGCAGCCTGGATATACAGTTGATTCATAAACAACATAATCTCCTTTTTTAAGTACTTGACCTACTGTTTTACTTGCTGACAATAGTGGTTTGATATTGGGCTCTTTGCTCTGATCAATAGGTGTTGGTACAGCAACTACAAAAAACTTTACATTTTTTAAATCTTCCAATTTATTGGTAAACTTAATGTCACATCCATCAAAATCACTAGAAACTAATTCGTTACTAGGGTCAATATTATTCTGCATCATTTCGACACGTGAAGGATTGATGTCAAATCCTATTACTTTAATTTTTTTAGCAAACTCAAGTGCTATAGGTAATCCTACATAACCCAACCCAATAACAGCTAATTCAGCTTTTTGGTCAACTAATTGATCGTAAATTTTCATTTTAATTGTTTATCTCTTATTTGATATATTTTTTCAATAATCTCTACTACTTTTAGTCCTTCTAAAGCATTTGTAGTAGCTACATTTCTTCCTTTTAAGGTATCTACTACATTTTCAGTAATATAGTGATGATTGGCTGCACTTCCTTTATAAGGGCCATAATCATTTGGAGGATTTGATCGTGCAAGCTCAGGCATTTCGTAATTTTCTATGTTACAATACTCAATTTCATTCATGTATTGCCCCCCTACCTTAACACTGCCTTTTGAACCAATGATGGTCATACTGCTTTCTAAATTTGTATTCCATACGGCTGTAGAATAATTCAAACAACCCATTCCTCCATCTTGAAAGTCAAACGAAACAAAACCTGAATCTTCGAAATCAGTTGAATGTTTATGAGTAAAATCATTGAACTTGCCCTGAATATTTTCAACATCTCCAAACAACCAATACATTATATCTATAAAATGTGAAAACTGAGTAAACAAGGTTCCCCCATCTAAATCAGACGATCCTTTCCACCCCTCTTTTTTATAATACCTATCGTCTCTATTCCAATAACAATTTACCTGAACCATAAAGACTTCACCAATTGTTTTATTTTCAATTAAGTCTTTCAACCACATGCTTGGAGGAGAATATCTGTTTTGCATGACCGCAAAAACTTGTTTGTGCTTTTGAAGAGCTTTGAAAATAACCTGTTCACATTTTGCTTTTGAAAGCCCAATTGGCTTTTCAATCACAACGTGCATTCCAGAATTAATAACGTCAATTGCTATATCAGAATGAAGACCATTAGGAGTGCAAATACATACAACATCTATTTCGGGATGATTTTGAAGCATTTCAGTATGATTATCGTAAAAGTTTGCTTCATAATTTTCAATTCCCAATTCATTCTTTGATCTAACGTCACAAAGAGAAATTAAATTGGATTCATTATTTCTAACAATCATTTCAGCATGTCTTTTACCAATATGACCTGTTCCAATTACTCCAAAATTTATCTTATTATCACTCATTTCAAACTCTTTCTACATGATTATCTTCCAATAAATACTTCTCGCCAGATTCACTACAAAAGGCAATGTTGTTTTCAAAATTTAAACGGTGCCCATATTCACTTATCCAACCAATTTGCTTTGCTGGGTTTCCAACTACTAACGCAAATGGTTTAACAGGTTTAGTTACTACAGCTCCAGCACCTATCAACGCAAAACTACCAATTTCGTTACCACAAACAATAGTGGCGTTGGCTCCGATTGAGGCTCCTCTTCCTACTCTTGTTTCAACATAACTATCTCGTCTAATAATTGCGCTTCTTGGATTGGTAATATTTGTAAAAACCATAGACGGTCCTAAAAAAACATCATCTTCACATATAACCCCTGTATAAATAGACACATTATTTTGAACTTTAACAATTGAACCAAGCACAACTTTTGGCGATACAACAACATTTTGTCCTATGTTGCATTTGGCTCCAATAGTTGCATTTTTCATTACATGACTAAAATGCCATATTTTGGTGCCTGAACCAATGGTTGCTGAAGGTTCAATGACAGCAGATTCATGTTTAAAATAATCCATCAATACTTATTATATTTTTCAAAACTGTTGTGCTCTTTTTTGTATAAGTCTTCCTTTGATAAAGATTTAAAATACTGGTAAGTTAATTTAAGTCCTTCTTCTCTTTGAACCTTTGGTTCCCAATTTAGTAAACTTTTTGCTTTATTTATGTTTGGCTGTCTCTTAAGCGGATCGTTCTGAGGAAGTTCCTTGTTGATTATTTTTTGTGATGTACCTGTAAGTTTGATTATTTCCATTGCAAAATCTTTAATAGTAATTTCATCAGGGTTTCCTATGTTAATAGGAAATGAATAATTACTATTTAACAATTGCACTATGCCTTCAACTAAATCATCAACATAGCAAAAAGAACGAGTTTGGCTTCCATCACCAAAAATAGTTAAATCTTCTCCTCTTAAAGCCTGACCAATGAAAGCGGGCAATACCCGACCATCGTTTAATCTCATTCTAGGTCCATATGTATTAAAAATTCTAACAATCCTTGTATCCAGTCCATGAAACCTATTATAGGCCATTGTTATAGACTCTTGAAATCTCTTAGCCTCATCATATACTCCCCTTGGTCCGATAGGGTTCACATTGCCATAATATTCTTCGTGCTGAGGATGAACCAATGGGTCACCGTAAACTTC
>JBELEU010000029.1:0-15235 GCA_042093455.1 Crocinitomicaceae bacterium
CAGAAACCGATCTAGATTTAGGTCACTACGAAAGGTTTTTAGACGTTAAAACTTCTCAAGACAACAATGTCACTACAGGTAGAATTTATCAGTCTGTAATTAACAAAGAAAGAAAAG
This sequence comes from Crocinitomicaceae bacterium, assembly GCA_042093455.1. Classification (GTDB taxonomy): domain Bacteria; phylum Bacteroidota; class Bacteroidia; order Flavobacteriales_D; family Parvicellaceae. The sequence goes on from JBELEU010000029.1 coordinate 118, forward strand.
GAGATTACTTAGGAAAAACAGTTCAGATTATTCCTCATATAACTAATGAAATAAAGGACCATATTAAACAATTAGTAGAAAAAAACATTTACGATGTTGTAATAACTGAAATTGGAGGAACAGTAGGCGATATTGAATCTCTACCTTTCATCGAATCAATTCGTCAATTGCGTTGGGAATTACCCAAAGACGTACTTTTCATTCACCTAACCCTAATTCCTTATTTAGCTACTTCTGGAGAACTTAAAACCAAACCTACTCAGCATTCTGTTAAAACGTTATTAGAATATGGAATTCAACCAGATATTTTAGTTTGCAGAACTGAACACCACTTGAACTCAGAAATCAGAAAAAAAATAGCATTATTTTGTAACGTTGAACAAAAAGCAGTAATTGAATCAATTGATGCTTCTACGATTTACGAAGTACCATTGCTCATGCAAAAAGAAGGTCTAGATGAAGTAGTTTGTGAACAACTAAATCTTACAAAATCTGAAAAACCAGCATTAAAAAAATGGAAAGAGTTTTTATATAACCATAGCAATCCTGAAAAAGAAGTCAATATTGGATTAATCGGGAAATATGTTGAACTTAAAGATTCTTACATCTCTATTGCTGAATCTTTAATTCACGCTGGAGCAAAAAACAAATGCAAAGTAAACATAGAATGGATTCACTCCAACAAGCTTGAAGAAGGCAATTACGAAGAAACTTTAAAAGGCTTAAACGGAATCTTAGTTGCTCCAGGTTTTGGAAGTAGAGCAATTGAAGGTAAAATAAATGCTGTTAACTATGCAAGAAGATCAAATGTTCCTTTTTTAGGAATATGCTTAGGTATGCAATGTGCAGTGGTTGAAATAGCTAGAAACGTAATCCAGCTTGAAGGGGCACATACTACTGAAATTGATGAAAACACACCTTTTCCAGTTATTAGCAAGATGGAAGAACAAAAACAAATTAAAAACATGGGCGGCACCATGCGTTTAGGCTCTTACGACTGTAAGGTGAAACCCAACACTTTATTATCAACTATTTATCACGAAGACTTAATTAAAGAACGACACAGACACCGTTTTGAGTTCAACAATGAGTTTTTAGAAAAATTCAATGAAAAAGGAATTGTTTTTTCAGGATTAAACACCCAAAACAATCTGGTTGAAACAATAGAAATTCCTTCTCACAGGTGGTTTATTGGGGTTCAATATCATCCTGAATATAAAAGTACAGTAATTAACCCTCACCCTCTGTTTGTAAATTTTGTAGCGGCTGCTATAGATTTTTGCGAAGAAAAGAACAACGTCAATTCAGAACCTCAACTTAATTAAGCGAAAATGAGTCCAGAATCAATCGTAAAATTGATGATGAAAGACGACTTATTTAGCCAATGGCTAGGTATTGAAATAATTGAAATCAAACTTGGCAAATGCGTGCTTCAAATTACAGTTACTAAAGACATGCAAAATGGTTTTGGAATTGCTCATGGCGGGATTAGTTATTCTATGGCTGACAGTTGCTTAGCTTTTGCAGCAAACTCATATGGATCTTTAGCTCTTTCAGTAGACACTAGTATTAAGCACTTAAAAAAAGTATCTGTAGGAGATCAACTGACCGCCAAATCTAAACAGATCGACTCAAACGAAAATCATCAAGAATATCAAATATTGGTAACCAACCAACGAAATGAACTTATTGCGGAATTTAAGGGTAAAGTACATTTATCAAAAAAGAAATGGTCTTCAGAGTTATTGCAAAAAAACAACTAATTATAAATTGACTAACTTTAAATATTGATTACAAATTAATTTATGAAAGAAGTATATATACTTGATGCTATAAGAACTCCAATCGGAAATTTTGGAGGATCACTTAGCAATGTTAGAACAGATGATTTAGCGGCTATTCCTTTAAAAGCCTTAATGGAAAGAAATCAAAAAGTTGATTGGGAACAAGTGGAGGATGTGATTCTTGGATGTGCCAATCAAGCTGGTGAAGACAATAGAAATATTGCTAGAATGTCGCTTTTATTAGCAGGTCTACCCTATTCAATTGGTGGAGAGACTGTAAACAGGCTTTGTGCATCTGGAATGGCAGCTACAATCAACGCTCATCGAGCGATTGCAATGGGCGATGGTGATTTATACATTTCAGGAGGTGTTGAAAATATGACAAGAGGACCATGGGTAATTTCAAAAGCGTCTAAACCTTTTGGAAGAGACGCACAAATGTTTGATACTAGTTTTGGATGGAGATTTATCAATCCGTTAATGCAAAAGTCTTACGGAACAGACGGCATGGGTCAAACTGCTGAAAACCTTGTTGAACTATATAATATCAAAAGGGAAGATCAAGATCAATTTGCCTATTGGTCACAAATAAAAGCTTCAAAAGCACAAAAAAGCGGCAGACTAAATGATGAAATTACATCAGTTTCAATTCCGCAACGTAAAAAGGACCCCATTATCTTTACTAACGATGAATTTATTAAAGCCCATTCTAACCTTGAAAAATTAAGTTCTTTAAGACCTGCTTTTAAAAAAGAAAATGGCTCAGTTACAGCAGGAAATGCATCAGGACTAAATGATGGAGCAGCTGCTTTATTGCTTGGAAATGATCAATCAGCTGTAAAAAATCACTTAAAACCAATGGCCAGAATAGTCTCTTCAGCAGTTGCTGGAGTAGAACCTAGAATAATGGGAATTGGACCGGTAAAAGCTTCCCAAAAAGCTTTAAAAAGAGCTGGGCTAAACATAAATGACATGGACATTATTGAGCTCAACGAAGCATTTGCTGCTCAAAGTTTAGCTTGCACAAGAGAACTAGGCCTTCAAGATAATGACCCAAGAATTAATCCAAATGGTGGAGCAATAGCTTTAGGACATCCACTTGGTATGACTGGGGCAAGAATACTTCAAACTGCAGCTATCGAACTTCAAAAAACAAATAAAAAATACGCATTAGTTAGCCTATGTATTGGAGTTGGACAAGGATATGCTACAATAATTGAAAAAGTTTAATTGTTATGATTTTTGAATTTGATGGATTTAAGCCAGTAGTTGATGAATCATCTTATATACATCCTCAAGCAAATGTTACTGGAAATGTAATAATTGGTAAAGATGTTTATGTTGGCCCAGGCGCAGCAATTAGAGGAGATTGGGGCAAGATAATAATCGAAGACGGATGTAATGTTCAGGAAAACTGTGTTATTCATATGTTTCCAGGAACAACAGTAACCATCAAAAAGAATGCTCATTTAGGTCACGGGTGTATTGTTCACGGTGCTGAAATTGGAGAAAATTCTTTAATTGGCATGAATGCTGTGATTATGGACAATGCAGTAATAGGTAAAGAAACTATAATTGGTGCATTAACGATGGTCCCTTCAAAAATGGTAATACCACAAAGAAAAATAGCTGTTGGAAATCCTGCCAAAATAATGAAGGATGTTTCAGATGAAATGATAAAATGGAAAAGCAAGGGGACTGAGCTATACCAACAACTACCCTCAGATTGTAAAGAATCTTTGTTGGAGTGTGAACCACTTTCTAAAATGGAAAAAAATAGAAAATCACAGGACGAGAAATTTAAAATCTGGAAGGATTCCTAAATTTCTTTAACCGTATAGTTTTTGTCATCAATAATTTCAAACTTTATTTTTGCTGAAATAAATTCTTGGTCTAAAGCTTTAGGTAATTCTTTTGAAAGTTGATTAACCATTTCATCGTAAATAGCTCTTTCAACCCTATATTTCACCTTTTCTCTTGACATCATGAAATCAGAAAACATGCCCATTAATTGACCTTTATGAGCCTTTACAACCTCTTCAGCATTATCAACATCAATTTGAACAACTAACTTCATAATTATTTTCCTATTGCCTCAATGATATCTTGAAATGTAATAATATGTTGTGCATTGTCTTCTAAATTAACAATCACTGCCCTATTATCTTTTGAAAATAATTTTGAAATATCATCTATAGATGTAGTTGAGCTGACTTCTTTAAAAGGAGCTTCCATAACATTTTTAACAGGCAATTCTTTAAGCTCTGGTTGTTCAATTATTTTATTGAATAAATTATGATCAGAAAGAGAACCAACTATTTTTCCATTGTCATGAACAGGCATTTGAGAAATATTAAATTGCTTCATGTTAACAATTGCTAGAGATAACGGATCATTAATATCTGCTTTGACCAACCTTTTGTTAATATGAGGCTGAATTAGATCATGTGCATTCTTCTTTTCTTCGTCTAAAAAACCTCTATCTTTCATCCAATCATCATTATACATTTTGCCAACATATCTACTTCCAGAATCATGCAACAAAACAACAACAACATCATCTTTTGAAAAATGTTTTTTCAGTTGAATTAAACCCTTAACGGCTGCACCGCATGAGTTACCTGCAAAAATACCCTCCTCTCGAGCCATTTTTCGTGTATAAACAGCTGCATCTTTGTCTGTTACTTTTTCAAAACCATCAATGATGTCAAAATTTACATTTTCAGGGAGAATGTCTTCGCCAATTCCTTCTGTAATATAGGAGTAAATTTCATTTTCATCAAAAATACCTGTTTCGTGATATTTCTTAAAAACAGAACCGTAGGTATCAATACCCCAAATCTTGATTTTTGGGTTTTTTTCTTTTAAGAACTTACCTACACCTGAAATGGTACCACCAGTACCTACACCTACAACAAAATGAGTAATTTTCCCTTCTGTTTGTTCCCAAATTTCAGGACCAGTTTGTTCATAATGAGCAATAGAATTGGAGGGATTATCGTATTGATTTACATACCAGCTATTAGGAGTTTCATCAGCAATTCTCTTTGATGTAGAATAATAAGATCTTGGATCTTCCGGGGCAACATTAGTTGGGCAAACAATTACTTCTGCACCAACAGCGCGAAGAATATCAAATTTTTCTTTAGATTGTTTGTCTGTAGAAACACATATCAACTTATAACCCTTAACAATAGCTGCAAGAGCTAATCCCATTCCTGTATTACCAGATGTACCTTCAACAATTGTACCTCCAGGCTGTAATCTTCCATCTAATTCTGCATCCTCAACCATTTTAACAGCCATTCTATCTTTAACAGAACTTCCAGGATTAAAATATTCTATTTTGGCTAAAACAGTTGCTTCTACTTCACTCGTCACCTTGTTTAATTTAACTAAAGGTGTATTACCAATAGTTTCGATTATATTTTCACAGTACTTCATCTAAATTTTTTAACAAAAGTAAACAATAGCTGAACTAATGAAAATTAGTTTCAACATAAATACTAATTAGTTTAGTAAAGGGCATCTTTTCTAATATTAATTACCTCCATCTCCTCAAGAAAAAGAGATGAACCTATACATTTTGAATTGGAACATTCAAAATTAACAGGATCAGATAGCATTGCTTGCAATTCATCTTCTATGGAAGATTTAGCAATAATTAAATTAATATTTCCGTCATCTTCGTTAATTTTTAACAAAATAGATTCATAGTCAGTAATTAACTGTTTATAATCGTCTAAAAATTGCTGACATGATTCAGATAAAAAAACAACTTCTTCTGCAGGCTGAAGTTCTAAGTCATTTGAATTATCTATTGAAATAGAATCAAAATTAGTTATTTCAATAAGAGTATCATAATTGAGAACCTGCTGGGTTTCATTAAGATGAATTTGATCTTCAGCATTTATTGAATTTGAATCACCACATGAGAAAAGGAATGGAAAAAATAAAATAACAATTAATTTTCTCATCGAATAATTTATTATTGACCTAGTAGGCTTTTGGCTTCCTTGGTAGAAATAATATTATTTTTAAATTCTCCAACAACGAAACAATCTACCAATCCCTTTTCAATAAGTTTTAATCTAAAATCAGCGGCAACATCATAGTTATTAAATTCTCCCAAATAATATTTAGTTAAACCGGTCATGATATCTCTTTTAGGAAGAACATTACCAATATCAAGGTACATGTCTAAAGCATCAGTTGGGATTTTTTCTTTGTATGCTCCAACTTGAACTCGGAATTTTACAAGTTTTGCATTAATAGGATTAACGCTTGGTTCGGTTTCAATTTCAATGTTATCCTTAAAGTCTGGATTCAGTTCAAACCCAGCCTCTTTTAATGTAATTCTTTTGCCGTCTTTAAAAGCAACTATAAAGGCATCATTATACCCAGAAGAAGATAAATTAACTTTATGAGATGCTGCATCTGTTTTATCCGTGAAAGAACCTGAGAAGAACCTGTACAGGCTATCGTCACCAAATACTGATACTACAGTAGGAAGTTCCCTAAATACACTTTTACTAAGTTTATTTCTGAATGCACCAATTTGAATTCTAAATGAAACATCAGAACTTGGAATCATTAAAGGAACCAATGACGTATCTGTTTCTTCTGGAATTTCAATTTTAGGTTCTGGATCAGGGATTTCTACAGGGATAATTTCGTCATCTACGATTTTAACTACATCCTGTATTTCAATGCTTGAATCTTTCTTTATTTCTTCTATTTTTTGAGCTATTTCATTTTCAGAGTATCCCCCTATTACATACAATACTGAATCTCCAGATTCTCTTACCTGAAAATCTTTATTCGCTAATTTTTTCCATAAATCAGTTGAGTTAACCCCCTGAACATCAGAACCAATTACAATAAACAATTGCTTGTTAAACTTATTAAGGTTTTTCGTGTCAATAATTGTTTTTAAAGATCTTGGGTCAGAGCTCCAGCTACGTCTAGATGTGTCCCATACAGCAAATTCACCAATTGAGTCTTTGTACTTTCTGAATGCAAGTAAATAATCTGCAGAGTCAAGTCCAACACCCCTAATATCAACAGGGTTCCCATCAGCAGTAGCCAATTCATCATCGTTGGTGTTTGGAACACCATCAGTGTCGTCATCAAGAGGACAACCATAAACATCTACTGCTATTCCCTTAGGCGTATTTGCACATTTATCAGCAAAATCTACGACCATATCACCATCAGAGTCAATAGTATCTTTTCGGTAGTATAAGTATGGATCTTCTTCAGGATTTGTAAATTCTGGTATTTCTTTCTTTTTGATATTAAAATCATATGAAACTGCAATGTGAGTAAATAACATTTTGTCATTTTTACTGTTTCCTAAGTTCAGGTCTGTTACTCCATCAATTAAATCCGTAAATGTAAAATGAACAGCTGTTCCAACTCTAAAGTTTAGTCGGTTACCAACCTTAAGGTTAGCACCAATTTCTAGTGGCACCCCCCAACTTCTTTCAGGGTATTTACCAAAAAGGCTGTCGTTTATAGACCTTACGTCAGATTCATAAGTATAATCTCTATTTAGCTCTACTGCGCTATTTGAATTTGGGTCATCTTCTGAAATATCTCTAATAGTACCATCTTCCCAATAAAAGTAAGTATTGTTGTTTTTATCTTTTAAATCTGTTTTGGATAAGAACTCGATTGATTCTAGTCCTATGTGAATATAAGGGTCAGCAATTCTATTTTCTTTTAAGAAATGGTTGAAATTATAATTTAATGTTATTCCTCCTGTGGTAATGTTTGAAGTGAAATTAAGGTTTCTACCAATTGTTCTTTCATTGGCACTGATTTCTCCAAACATCACATAGAAGCCAACATCAAGATAATCATTTAATGGATTTATTAACCTCAACGTAGTAGCTAACCTACTTACCATTGGATGATACCCTTGATGATTTGTTCCAATATCACCATAAAAAGTAAGCATACCTGTTCCAATACTTACCTGGGGTTTAAAAATGAATTCATCACTTTCGTTGTTAGTATTGACACTATTTTGGTTTTCAATAACACTTTGTGATGGAGTAGATACTGAATCAATCAATACGGGAAAAACTTCAGATGAATCGGTATTTAAAATTTGAATTTCAGACGAATCAGTATCATCAAATAATACATCACTAGAAGTGCTATCAGCAATTTGATCAACCTGACAAAAAGCTATAGATGAAAACCCTGTAAAAAAGGCAATTAATAATATGTTAACTCTATTTATCAAAATATAATAAGCGGAACATATACGCTAATATCGTTAATAAGTTGCGAATTAACCATACTATTCAATATTAAAAACTAATTTAATATTAGAACTATACCTAATCACAATACTGTTTCTATCTTTGTAGGTAAATATATCATTAAAATATGTCAAAAGGAAGTGTAACATTAACAACAAACAAAAATGGGTTAGCAACCATTGAATTTTATCACCCTATGAGTAATTCATTACCTGGTGCAATACTTAGTCAATTGGCACAAACTATAACTAATGCTGGTAATGATGAAAACATCAGAGTAATCCTTCTTCAATCTAGCGGAGACAGAACGTTTTGTGCAGGAGCAAGTTTTGAAGAGCTCAGTAAGATTAAAAATTTTGAGGAGGGAAAAAAGTTTTTTATGGGATTTGCGAATGTTATAAATGCTGCTAGAAAATGCCCTAAACTTATTATTGGTAGAGTACAAGGTAAAGCTGTTGGTGGTGGAGTTGGTATGGCAAGTGCTGTTGATTACTGTATTGCCACAAAATATGCTTCTGTTAAGTTAAGTGAGCTAGCGCTTGGGATTGGTCCGTTTGTGGTTGGTCCTGCTGTAGAGAGAAAAATTGGAACATCATCTATGAGCACCATGGCAATTAATGCCACAAAATGGTATTCAGCAGAATGGGCTAAAACAAAAGGCTTGTATGCGGAAGTATTTGAAAATGCTTCAGAAATGGATGAACACATTAATGAATTAAGTCTAAAATTAGCGAATTCAAATCCTAAAGCTACAAAAGCATTGAAGGAGATTTTTTGGGAAGGCACTGAAAGTTGGGACGAACTTCTTGACAAAAGAGCTTCAATTTCTGGGAAATTAATTTTATCTACCTATTCTTCAAATGCTATCAATGCTATCAAAAACAAATAAATGAGCTACCAAAGTGTTCATTCAGGATCATTAACTAGTTTTTCCGAACAACTAAATCAGCTAATCAACGATAATAGAGTTTTCATTTTATGTGATTCAAACACTAAAAATTGTTTGCAAATTCTTGAAGAACAAATAATTTTTAAAAACTCTAATGTAATTCAACTTGCAGCTGGAGAAGAGCATAAAAACATTGATCAGGTTTTAAAAATATGGGACATTCTCAATAAAAATAATGCCAATAAAAACGATTGGATTGTAAATTTAGGAGGGGGTATGATCTGTGATTTAGGTGGATTTGCAGCGTCTACCTACAAAAGAGGAATTTCATTTGTAAACATCCCAACTAGCTTATTGGCAATGGTAGATGCAGCTATTGGCGGAAAAACAGGCTTTAACTTTCATGGTTTAAAAAATAACATTGGAACATTTTACCCTGCAAAAATGGTTATTTGTGATTCAAAATTTTTAAATACACTGCCTGAAAAAGAGTTAAAATCGGGTTTTGCTGAAGTAATCAAACACGCTCTTATTTGTGATTCGAAATTTTGGAATTCAATAAAAAATATTTCCTTTGAGGATTATAATTTTCAAGAAATAATTGAATCTTCAATCGTTCATAAATTAAAAATAGTTGAGAGTGACCCTAAAGAAAATGGGCCTAGAAAAAAACTAAACTTTGGCCATACAGTTGGGCACGCATTAGAATCTCAAGCTTTACACAGTGAAAACCCTATTCTACACGGATATGCTGTGGCTCAAGGAATGGCAATTGAATCGTATATTTCCTACAGACTTAACTTCATCACAAAAGAAAAATTTAAAGAAATTAAAGAATTTATATACACCATTTACCCTCCAATTGAAATTGAACACAATGAAATTTCTACGTTAGCAAATCTCATGATTAACGACAAAAAAAATGAAAATTCAAAAATCAGTTTCACATTACTTGACGATATTGGAAGTGCTATATACGACAAGTATATCTCTTCAGAAGATGCCATTAGTTTAATCTATGATTTTTACAAAAATGATTGAATTAATTAAAGCCCCAAGTAAGCTTACTGGAAAAGTAAATTTAACTGCTTCAAAGAGCATAAGCAATAGAGTTCTTATCGCAAAATATTTAGGGGAATTAAAAACAGAAATAATCAATTTATCAGAAGCTAAAGACACAATATTGCTTGAAAATATTCTTGAAAAATTTCAATCTAAAGACACTATTTTTTGTGAAAATGCCGGAACCACAATCAGGTTTTTAACTTCATTCTTAGCTATTCAGGAAGGGAAATGGGAACTAACTGGAAGTGAACGAATGTTAAAAAGACCTATTAATGACTTGGTTAGTTCTTTGAATGAAATTGGTGCTGAAATTTCATATGAAGGAAATGTTGGATTCCCACCTTTAGTGATTAAAGGTAAAAAAATACAACAAAATGACATTTCAATTAGTGGAGCAATCAGCAGTCAATACATCTCTTCCTTGCTCCTAATTGCCCCATACCTAGCAAAAGGATTAAACATTGAAATAATTGAGCCTCTTTTATCAAAGCCATATGTATTGATGACTTTAGAAGTAATGAAGGAAATGGGAGTTGAAAGTTCATGGACTGGAAATATGATTTCAGTAAAGAATCAGACTTATAAATCTTTCTCATACACCGTAGAAAACGACTGGTCTGGAGCTTCTTTTTGGTATAGTTTTGTTGCTTTATCTGAAAAAGGATCTATTGAGATTCCTTATTTAAAACCAGACTCTTCTCAAGGCGACTCTATTTTAAGTGAAATATATATGGATTTAGGAGTAGAAACTATATTCAGAAAAAATAGTATTTCTATTGACCAAAATTCACGAAAATTAAGCAAAGAATTCAATTATGACTTAAGTCATTATCCTGATTTAGCACTTCCAATTGCTGTCACCTGTGTGGGGCTTGGCATAAAATGTCATTTAACAGGATTAGAAAGTTTAAAACACAAAGAATGTGATCGCCTTCACTGCCTAAAAAGAGAATTAGAAAAATTCAATATAATTTCTCAAGTAAATGATAATTCAATATTAATTGAAGGAAATCAAACTTTAAAAGAAAGTTCCAAAGTAATTGACACTCACAAAGATCATCGCATTGCCATGAGCCTAGCCCCTTTGGTTATGAAAATTAATAATATAAAATTTGACGATGAAAATGTAGTTGATAAATCCTACCCTAAATTCTGGAAAGACATGGAAGATTTAAGTTTTGATTTAAAGCGCAAATAGATCTAAATTCTTTTGTAATTATATATTACTTCTCTTTTGTAATCTGCTTTATAGCCTCTTAAAAGTAACTTTAAAACTTTGCTAGATTCATTAATGAAAATAATTTCTTGCAAAGATTCATTAGCCGTATTTTTAAAAATTAAAGAATCACCAGATTTCTTGTAAGAAGGATAAACTAAAACAGGATATTCAGGTTTTCTAATTATATACATAACTCTATCTCCAACAGAAAACAAAGCCATAGATTCCTCAGAAAGAGTATCTATTTTTACGCTATCTTTTTTTAACTGGAATGTTTTCCCAAGTATGGAATCATTTGAAACAATCCATGAATCAAAAAATTCTTGATTATATAATTCAAAGGTTACAGAGTCAACCCAATCTCCTTCTAAAAAATACAAATCTTCTAAAGAAAAAGTCGTGTCTTGAGCATTACTAAATTCATTACTATTTTCAACTTCTAAGTGATTTAGTTCAGCTGATGAACACGAGTAGATGAATAATATTAATAATATACTATACGATATTTTGTTGTCTTTGAACTTCATAAATCATTATTGCACTTGCTACTGAAACATTTAAAGACTGGATTGAGCCCATTAAAGGAATTTTAACAAGATGATCACATTTTACAAGTAATTTATTATCAATACCATCTTCTTCACTACCCATTATTATTGCCATGGGACCTTTAAGAGAATGATCAGAAATTTTCTTTTCAGCTTTTTCTGTACAACCGACAACAGTTAATCCAGCTTCACTTAAATACGATACGGTTTTCTTTAAGTTAGTAACTCTGCAAACAGGAATCTTGTGTAAAGCTCCAGCTGATGTTTTAATAGCATCTGCATTAACTAAAGCAGAATCTCTTTCAGGTACTACTATTGCATGAACTCCTAAACACTCTGCTGTTCTGGCAATAGCACCAAAATTACGAACATCTTTAACCCTGTCTAGAATCAAAATTAATGGATCAGTTCCTTTTTCATAAATCGAGGGTACAATCCATTCTACATTTTGGTATGAGATTGGAGATATAAAAGCAATTACACCTTGATGATTCTTGCCAGTAATACCATTGAGTTTTTGGAAAGGAACTTTCTGAATTGTTATTTTATGATCTTGTAACAATACCCAAAGCTCTTTAAATAACTCACCTTTTAATTCTCTTTGAACTAAAACCTTATTTATTGTTTTTCCACTTTGAATAGCTTCAATAACAGCTCTAATTCCAAAAACTAACCCTTCTGTCTGTTTCTTTTTTTGTTGTCTCATTTATTGTATCCAATAGGCTTTTCCATTTCTCCATGCATCAACTGCTCTGTACCAAGGGGTTTTTAAATTATAATTCCTTGTTAATTGATAATCATTATTTGAAAAAGGATTGTTAATTCTTTCAAAAGTAAAAGTAATTGAATTCATATTGTTTTCATCACCATAACTCCAAACAATTGAATTTGAAGTTTTTCTTACTAATTTAGGTGGACCAAAAATAATACTAATCATCCCCCTATCTGTTTTCCAACCTTCTTTATGAGAAGAAAAATAAACATTTGCTTTTTCAACTCTTGAGTAATACTTTTTAATAAGCTCTCTTGAAATATCTGAGGTATTTCCCTTTTTCAACCAAAAATCATCAATGGCTTGTTTTGAATCAGCCGAGTTTCTGATTTTTTGAAATTCTTCCTTAGTACATATAAAACGAATGGGGTGAATCATTTCTTCTGTCGTTTTTATTTTTGGGAAATGATCATGAAATTGAAACAATGTAAACCCATTCTTTGAATTGGTATCCAATTGAAAATGGATGATTCCAAAGCCTGGTAATTTATAGTTAAAGCTAGAAGCTGAGTTCTTAGACAAAACCTTTGCACTAGACGTTTTGTATTTAAAAACGGGTTTTGACTCTTTAGAAAATGGCGGCTTAGCTAAAGGAAAATAAGTACTGTTGTGGCTGGCACTTAAAGATTTTTTAGCATTAAAATAACTAACAATTGTAATGTCATTTTCACTTGAAATATAATTATCATGTATTACATTATTTGATGAATCTTTCAACAAGAAGAATTGCTCATTAAAATCATTTAATTTATCTATATGATGGAAAAACTTGATTGATCTTCCTCTGTTTTCATCTCGAGCTTCTAATTTTATATGTCCTTTTTTTTGAAACGGAAAATCAATTTCAAAATAACCTTCTACATGTTCATTTTTCACATCCACAACTTTATCAAATATCATCACTGAACCAGTATCAATTGGTGTTTTATTATTTTCTTCAAAAACACTATACTTAATGTTAATTTTGGATTGAAACAAAGAGTTTTTACTTTCTCTAGTATAGAGAAGTTCGCTGCTACTAAACTCATAATGAATAGTAGATAGAAACTCATTACTATGATAAATTTTAAATGATGGATGAATAGCGTTTAAATCATTCTCCATAAAATTATTTGAGATATTTTGGGTGACTGAACATGCACTTAACAACCCTAATAGTATTAGAATAAAAATATTCGACTTTTTCATTTTATAATTGATCATCTTACAATAAGTGGAGATTCAACTAAATTGCTGTGGTTCTGAGCTCTATCAATAAGAAGAATAGAAAATTTAATACTATCACTGTGATTTGAAATCGGATTAAAATAATAAGGTTCCATAACAATTTCAATTTCACCTCTTAAAGCTTTATTTTGACCACTTGGAGTTAAATTTTCTAACCTGTAGCTGAAGGTGATGGAATCAGCTGTAGGGAAATTATTCCCTCCAGGATCAGCTGTCGCACGAACCCAAGCACCATCCATCATTTCATAATAATTGATATACAAATTATAATAATAATAACTACTTGTATCATATGGTGGTGATAATTGATTTTGAGATAATCCAACATCTCCATCTCCATCTGTAAATGAAAAAGTAATTTTACCTGTGTCTCCTTCACTAACAAAACCTACGTATTCAATTGTTGGCTCATTAGGATATGTTACCGGCTTTAAGCAAGAAAAACACATAAAAAGTGATAATAAAAAAACAAAGTATATTTTTGTTGTAGTAAAAATCATTTTTTAAAATTATAACATTTAGATTTCTTTTAATGGATATAACTGATATTTTTAAAATAGAGAATGAAGAAGAATTCAATAAAATTGCTATTTCAACTTTTCATAAGCAATACAGAAGCATAAAAGTCTATAAAAAATACTTAGACACAAGATCAGTAAATATTAACAATATAAGTCACTATACAGACATCCCCTTTTTACCAGTGGAGTTTTTCAAGTCTTTTGAAATTAAACCCCCAACTCAAAAAACACAAAAAACATTCATGAGTAGTGGAACAACCAATTCCATTAGAAGTAAACACCATGTAACTGACTTGAAACTATATGAAATTTCTTTTTACGAAGCTTTTCAGAGAAACTATGGGAACCCAAAAGATTGGATCATATTAAGCCTTCTACCTTCTTACATTGAACAAGGAGATAGTTCATTAATTTATATGGTGAATGACTTAATGAAAATGACCAACAACAAAAACAGTCAATTTATTAACATTGAACAAGAAAACTTAAGTACAATAATCAATACATTAATAAATAAAAAGGTATTGCTTATTGGAGTAAGTTTTGCATTATTAGATCTTGCAGAGTTATTCAATTTTAATCTATCCAATTGGACAATCATGGAAACCGGAGGGATGAAAGGAAAACGAAAAGAAATAATAAGAACAGAGCTTCACACAACTCTGAAAAAAGCATTTAAATCTAACCAAATTCATAGCGAATATGGAATGACTGAACTTTTATCTCAAGCATATTCTTCAGAAAATGGAATTTTTTCTACTCCTCCATGGATGAAAGTATTGGTTAGAGAAGTAAATGACCCCTTCAATTATATAAAGGAT
>JBELEU010000030.1:0-14820 GCA_042093455.1 Crocinitomicaceae bacterium
GGAGATGCTATTGAAGAAGATGAACCAATAGTTGAGATAGCTACTGACAAAGTTGATTCAGAGGTGCCCTCACCATCCTCAGGAATCCTAAAAGAAATATTATTTCAAGAAGGTGATGTTGTTGAAGTTGGAGCATCATTTGCTGTAATACAGACAGATGGTGATGTTGTAACTGAGCCCATTTCATCTGATTCAGTTGAAAGTAACTCAAAATCTGTTGAAATTGAACAAGAAATTGAAACCACTATTCTTGAACCCCTAAACGAGAATGGAAAAGTTGAAAACTTAAGCTCTAGTAGTGATGGCAAATTTTACTCCCCGCTTGTAAGAAGCATTGCAAAAGAAGAAGGAGTACCATTAAATGATTTAAACAATATTGAAGGATCGGGATCGAATGGAAGAGTAACTAAAAAAGATATACTTTCATTTATATCAAATAAAGAAAAAACAACTGCAACATCAAGCTCATCCAAAACAACTACTTCTACGGCTGTAAAAGCTGTCCCTGTAAAACCTAATTCGTCTGGAAATATTGAAGTAGGTCAAAATGAGGTAATTGAGATGGATAGAATGAGAAAACTCATTGCTGATCACATGGTAATGTCTGTTCAAACTGCACCCCATGTCACTTCATTTGTTGAAGCAGATGTAACCAATATTGTTTTATGGAGAAATAAAATAAAAAATAAATTTCAAGAAAAAGAAGGAGAAAAATTCACATTCACTCCTATTTTCTTAGAAGCTGTTGCAAAAGCTCTTAGAGATTTTCCAATGGTAAATTCATCAATTGATGGAGACAAAATAATAGTAAAAAAAGATATTAATGTAGGAATGGCAACAGCCTTACCTTCAGGAAATCTAATTGTTCCTGTAATTAAAAACGCAGATCAATTAAATATTGTTGGCTTAGCAAAAAAAGTCAATGATTTGGCCAATAGGGCAAGAGTTAACAAACTAAGCCCCGATGAAATTCAAGGAGGAACTTATACAATTTCAAATGTTGGAACATTTGGAAATGTAATGGGAACTCCAATAATTAATCAACCTCAAAGTGCAATTTTAGCCCTGGGTGCAATAAGAAAAAAACCAGCAGTCATAGAAACACCTACAGGAGATGTTATTGCAATTAGACACATGATGTTTCTATCTCATTCCTATGATCATAGAAATGTTGACGGAGCTCTTGGTGGTCAATTTGTAAAAAGAGTTGCTGATTATTTAGAAAATTTTGATCTTAATAGAGAAATTTAAATCATGAGAATCGTAAAGATAATTTGCCTATCGTTATGCCTATTTATTTCTCAGAAAAATGCTGTCCTATTTGCTCAAAATAAAACAGAAAATAAATCTGATTTCAGAAAAAAACTTGAAGCAGCCAATCTATTAAATACACAAAATAGGTTTGAAATTTCAAAAACTATGTTTTTAGAATTAGCCCTAGATAACCCAACTAATGCTAATATCAATTACAAAACCGGACACTGTTTACTTAAGACTTCTTTCATGAAAAAAGAGGCGCTTTCATACCTAATTAAAGCTACAAATAACATTTCTAAAAAGACATACGATGAATTTGATTCAAACTTAGAATATGCTCCAATATATACTTATTTTTATTTGGCAGAAGCATATCACCACAACTACAACATTGATTCGGCAATTAAGTATTACAAGTTTTTTAAAAATGTAGCCAGCAAAAACAATATGCTTCAGGCCAAAGCTTCTCACTTTATTAAACAATGTGAATCAGCAATTGACCTGATAGAAAAAGAGAAAAATTACCAACTCGTAAACTTAGGTGACCAAATAAATAGCGCTTATGCCGACTATAACCCAACTTTAACATTGGATGAAAGTACCATGTACTTTACATCAAGAAGACTAAGATCTGATTCGGTTCAACAACCAAACAATGAAATGTATTCTTCTCTTGATGGGAAACATTTCGAAGACGTATATGTTTCATATAAAGACCTTAAAACTGATAAATGGGGAAAAGCTGAACTTATGACATTTTCAAAACCAAATAGTCATCAAGCAACCGTTAGCATTTCGGGTGATGGAGAAAAACTTATCATCTACAAAAGTGAGACAGACAATGAGGATACTTATATACATTATACAACAAGAGAAAATGATTTTTATAGATTAGTTCCACTTAAGCCGATACACAACAATAAATTGAGAGAAAATCACGTGGCTATATCAGCAGATAGTAAAACAATTTACTTTGCTAGTGATGATAAAAATGGATTGGGTGGAAAAGATATATACAGAGTTGTAAAACTTCCCAATGGAGAATGGAGTAAAGCTCTAAATATAGGTCCTCCAATAAACACTCCATTTGATGAAGATTCACCATTTTTACACCCAGATGGTAAGACGTTATATTACAGTTCAAACAACAACGAAAGTATGGGTGGATATGATATTTTCTTTTCTAGAAAAATTGATGATAGAACATGGTCTAGTCCTGAAAACATGGGATTTCCTTTAAATACAGTTGACAATGATTTATTTTTCTCCACAAGCCCTGATGGGAAAAGAGGATATTATGCGTCATCACATGAAGGCGGCAAAGGTGAAAGTGACATTTACATGGTTAAACTTTCTAATTCCGTAACGGAACCTGTCACCATTCTTAAAGGATACATTGACAAAGGAAGTAATGAAAAAATTCCTCAAGGAATTGTAATTTGGGTATATGACTTAGACAACGACAATGATCCTCTTCAATACATTCCAAATAAAAACAACGGCTCTTACGTATTTTCACTTGACCCTTGCCACGAATATTCTGTTGAGTATACCTTATTAAACAAAACATTTTATGAAACAACATTCAAGGTTCCATGCGAATCAGATTATCACGAAATAAATAAACCCATTACGATTCCAAATATCAGTATTGATGGTGATGTAGTGATTATAGAAGAAGAGGATAGAAAATCAAAAGGTAAACAAACCAATGATAATATTGATGAATTAGTTAGCAGTGATTTAATAAATGACCACCCGGTAGTAAAATTTAATACTCTTGAACAAGGTGATAAATCTTTAACTAAATTATTTATGGTTGATAAAAATGGTAAAATTCTTCATGAAGCCGTTTTAACACCATCAGGATTCAGTTTTGCGGAACTGCCATACCAAGAGGATTATATTTTTATGATAGAAAATATGCCTAAAAATATGACTATTGAAGATATTGAGATTGCATTTAAAAACAACAAAGAAACTGTCTTGTTTAAAGCAAATTTCAGCCAACAAAAAAACACAATTAAATACACAATTAAAGAAGAAGACATTATTGAATCTACTGTACAAAAAAGTAAAAAAGATAACATTCAACCCTTTACATTTCAAGTAAATTTTGGGTACAATATCAAATCCAATAAACAAGAAAAGAACGAAATAAAAGAGCTGATTGAAAAAATGCAAGAATACATAAATGATAGAGGCTATGTAAATATTGATGTAACAGGAAGTGCTTCCAAAGTACCTACAAAAGCATATTCATCAAATTTAGTTCTTGCAAAATTAAGAATTGCAGAAGCAAAGAAAATAATGAACCTTAATTATAGCGTTTTTAATATTAATAAAAACAAGGTTAAAATCATTAATGAGAATTCTTTGGTTGATGGTCCAAAATATATCGGTGACGCTTACAACAAAGCTAAATACGGAAAATATCAGTATATTAAGATCACTGCATATTAACTAAACTTTATTCTTGAAAAATATTTTACTTATACTTTTATTAATTGGTATTAATAAATATAAGGCACAGATTAGTGAATTATCTCCAGAAGAATATTTAAAAAACAAAAACTACCTTAATGCATTTGTCGGATTCAAAATGCAACTTCATAAAAATCCAGAAAAAATTAATCTACTGAAAAAGATTGGATACTGCATGCTTGAATCAAATATTGACAGAAGTAAAGCCTCAAGATACTTTAAAGATTATTTAGATGATAAGCCAAAAGATAAAGAAGTATGGATTTCGCTATGCCAGTCTTACTTATATGGAAATGATTTTGAAAAAGCAAAACAAGCTGTAGATGGATATATGTTGAATAATGGAAAAAATAAAAAATTAATTGTAAAAACTCTTCAGCAAATAGAAACACAAGAAAGACTATTTAATAGCAATCAGAACATTAGTATAAAAAATCTTGGTAGCAAGGTCAATACTTCAAAAAAAGAATCTTGTCCCTATATAGAAATTGATGAAAAATTTATTATTTACAGTTCAAATAAAGAGGGCTCAAAAGGAAATATACAAACTAACGGCTACTACAACAATGACATTTTCATAAGCCGTTACAATGGTTTATATTTTCAAAAAAATAAATCACTTAAATCTTTAAATACCAATCAAGATGAGAGGATAATTGGCGTAGATCAAAAAGGAACCTTTGTCTACTACAAGAACATTAATCCTTATGCTAAATCAGAATCCTCAATAATAATGCAGGCAAAGAAAAGAGGTTCTAATTACAAAAAGAAAAAGGTTTTTAGAGAACTAAAAATGGAAAAAAAAACAATTGTTAATTACATTTTCTTGAACGATTTACATGATAAGTGTTTCCTGTCTGCAAAAGATCAAGGTGAAAAAAACACATATAAAATTTATGAAATTAAAAAACTACCTAATCAAATATGGGGAGAACCAAATCTGATCTCAGCTATTGACTTAAAAGGAAATAACATTGCCCCATTTTTTCACAAAGCCTCAAACACATTGTACTTTTCGTCTGACAGTAAACAAGGAATGGGAGGATATGATTTATATAAAACAACCTATAATTCAGCTGCAAAAACTTGGACAGCTCCTGAAAACTTGGGATATCCTGTAAATTCACCATACGATGAGAGTAGTATAAGTCTTAATAAACAAGGAAATAAAGCTTTTATTTCATCCATTAGACCTGGTGGATTTGGTAATTATGACATATATCAATTAGACTTTTTAGATAAAGAAGTCAAAAGAGCCGTCTTTATTGTTGAAACTTACAATAAGAATAAACAAGAAAAAATAGTCAATACTGAAATTGAAATTTTTAACAATCATGATGTTTTAATAGGACAATATTTACCCAATGAAATATCTGGAAACTTTGCTATTATCCTTGAAAGAGGCGAGTATCGCTTAAATTGCATATTAGATGGTAAAACTGTATTAAAAAGGAATCTTGATGTTACAGATTTTGACACCCAAAAAGAAAATAAAAAACTAAAATTAAATATTGATATCTAGAATTATGAATTTAAAACTTACCAAACCACTTATTGTACTAGATTTAGAAGCCACAGGCGATCATATAGTAAGGGACAGAATTGTAGAAATAGCTATGATTAAATTACATCCTGATGGTAAACAAGAAAAATACGAAAAGAGAGTAAATCCAAATCAACCGATTCCAATAGAAATTTCTGAAATACATGGCATTTATGATATCGATGTCATCAACTGCCCAAACTTTAAAGAGATAGGTAACGAAATAAAAGAATTTATAGCCGACAGCGATTTAGGAGGATTCAATTCAAACAAATTTGATATACCAATGCTAGAAGAGGAGTTTAGCAGAGCAGATATCTCTTCTGGTTTCCTAAATAAAAAACTTGTAGATGTTCAAAATATATTTCATAAAATGGAAAAAAGAACACTTGTTGCAGCATATAAATTTTACTGCAACAAGGACTTAGAGAATGCACATTCTGCCATTCATGATGCACAAGCAACTCTAGATGTATTGTTAGCACAAGTTGAAAAATATGACGAAATAGATAACAATATTGAATACTTAAGTGAATTTTCTAAAGCGGGTAAAAGAGCTTTGGACTATGCCAACAGAATTGGACTTAACAAAGATGATTTACCTGTGATTAACTTTGGAAAACACAAAGGAAAACTTGTTAAAGAGGTCTTTAAACAAGAACCTGGATATTATTCTTGGATAATGAAAGGAGATTTTAGTGCCAATACAAAACAT
Source organism: Crocinitomicaceae bacterium (assembly GCA_042093455.1). Lineage (GTDB taxonomy): Bacteria > Bacteroidota > Bacteroidia > Flavobacteriales_D > Parvicellaceae. The sequence continues at coordinate 6,000 of JBELEU010000030.1, forward strand.
TGTTTTCAACAAATATGGAATGAATTAAAAGCTGAAAAATGAAAATAATATGTATTGGAAGAAATTACGCACTCCATGCTAAAGAAATGGGTAGCAAAACAACTGAAAAACCTTTGTTTTTTTTAAAACCTGATTCTGCAATTTTGCCTAAAAGAAACCCTTTTTTTATACCCAACTTCAGCAATGAAATTCATCATGAAGTTGAACTAATTCTAAAAATTAAAAAACTAGGGAAAACAATTGATGAAAAATTTGCTCATACCTACTATGATCAAATTGGACTAGGAATTGACTTTACAGCTAGAGATTTACAAGCTAAGTGCAAAGAATTTGGACACCCATGGGAAATGGCAAAAGCCTTTGATCAATCAGCTGTGGTTTCTGAAAAATTTATTGACAAAAAAGAGTTTTCAGCTGATAATATTAGTTTTCATCTTAAAAAAAATCAGAAAACAGTTCAGAAAGGTAATAGTTCTGATATGATTTTTTCACCTGAAAAAATAATTAGTTACGTGTCAAAATTTATGACTTTAAAAATCGGAGATTTAATATTCACTGGAACACCAGCTGGAGTTGGTAAAGTTCAAATAAACGATACTCTTGAGGGATTCATCGAAAACAAGTTGATGTTTAAGGTTAAAATCAAATAACTAATAATTCAAAATGACTTGCTCGTACTCATATCCTTCATTAATGTCAAGTACATTTCCAAAATTAATATTTAACTCAACATCCTTCTTGTAAACTAAACCAATATTTTTGGCATATACTTCATATGCTTCATCAAATTCTAACAGATTATTATTACTATTTTGAATAACATATACAGTAGAATCAAAAGAATTGAGGCCAAAGGTTGATGATTCATTGATACTATCGTAGTAGTATTCTTTTTCAGCTAAATAATTAAACCCATTTCCATTCCAAAATGAACCTCTTGAAATAGGAAAAATCAATTTTGTAAAACGAATATTTTCTTCTACTTTTTGAGCTGTTCTTGATGTCTTTTTTGTAGTCCACACATCCTTCAAAGAATAATCTGCAAGCAAGTCTGTTTTCCAATACCTTTCTAGTCTATAGGCAATATCTCCCTGTTGATCTATAAATTCTTGAGTAATGACCTCTTTCAGGAAATAAACAACAGTATCACTACCTAAAGAATTATGAAGTATATCCGTAATTAAATATTCTCTTTCTTGGTTCAAATCAAGAGGATAATAATCGTAGTCAAAATCTAAAAAATCTACTCCCTCATGCTTATTGCAACTGGTCAACAAACTAAAAAAGACAATTAAGTAAGTAAAAATTAAATTATTCTTCATCTGAGCTATTTAATTCAACTTCATCTAATGTCTCACCTTCAACATAGTTAATTTCATATGAATTATTATTTTCACCCGAATAATAATACCATTTACCATGTTTAAGATTATTTGTATATGAGCCCCTAGCGTCAATAGTGCCATCTTCTAAAAAATATACAAACTCACCAGATTTAGATCCTTCACTATAATTTCCTTTAGCCTGTATAGATCCATCTTTAAAAAACTGTTGCCATTTACCATCAATCAAACCGTTTACCATATAATATTTTTCCATAACTACACTCGGCCCCTCAGATCGATCAGTTGGGTAAAACACTTGTTGTAATCCATTCGCAATTCCAAACTCATAAAAAGATTTCAAAATAAGTTGTCCCTGTCTATTGAAAACCTTCCATGTACTGTCTTTTTGCTTATCAAGGAACTTGCCCATCCCCATTACATTTCCGTTTTCATGATAATGAATAACAAATGAAACACTGTCATTTACATATTCCATTTTAGCAGATAGATCACCCGAAGGATAATAATAAATAAAATCACCAACTGGCACATCATTATCAAATTGACCAACGTATCTTAACTGATTAGAATTGTCATAAAAAACTTTCCACTGACCAATTTTTTGATCTTTTTTATTGACCTTATTTAAAGGCAAAGCACTACTTTGAGATTTTATAAAACAAAAATTTAACATCAAATACACAACTAATAAAAAACGGAGAAACCTAACTATCATTTGACGGAGATATTGAATTTAATAAATATAAAACTTTAAAAGTTATCTTTTAACATATTAATATGGGGAATTCCATCTTCTAAAAACTCTTCACCATGAATATTGAATCCAAGAGATTTATAAAAGTCTGTCAAATATATTTGAGCTGACAAAAATATAGCTGGACTTTTAAAATTTTCAGTAATAAATTTTAAAGAAGCTAGCATCATTTTTTTTGCCAACCCCTCTTTTCTGAAGTCGGCTGCTACTGCAACTCTTCCAATATTAACTTGCTGATTGTTATCAACCAAATACAGTCTTAAAACAGCAACAACTATACCATTATTTTTATAAAATACATGGTATGCATTTTTATCGTTTGCATCAAGTTCTTGATATGGACAATTCTGTTCTACAACAAAAACTTTTGTTCTCAACGCTAAAACATCGAATAAATCATCTTTTGAAATCTGTTGATAATGCTGAATGGTAAACATCAATTCTTATAGATTAGATGAACAAATTTATAACTTTGTAGAAATGGCCAATACTTTCAATAAAAAATATACCTATCATCCAAAAAATAAACCTAATATTAGTGAACTATCTAAGGGAATATCCAATGGCAACAAAACCATATTATCTCAGGCAATTACACTTTTAGAAAGTAATAATGAAGACGATAGAGAAATTATTTATCAATTAATTAAAAGTCTACCACCACCAACCCAAAGTACAATAAGAATTGGAATAACTGGAAGTCCAGGTGTTGGGAAAAGTACATTTATTGAATCTTTTGGGACACTACTTTGCAACAAAGGACTTAAAGTCGCTGTTCTAGCCATAGATCCAAGTTCAGAAAAAACTGGAGGAAGTATTTTAGGTGACAAAACAAGAATGGAATCATTGAGCACAAACAAAAATGCGTTCATTCGCCCGACCCCATCAAGAGGACAATTGGGTGGTGTTGCTCAACAATCACATGAAGCAATTCTACTTTGTGAAATGACTGGTTTTGAAGTGATTTTGGTTGAAACAGTTGGCGTTGGGCAGTCAGAAACCCATGTTAAAGAATTAGTTGACTTTTTTTTATTGTTGATGCTTTCAGGAGCTGGAGATGAACTCCAAGGAATTAAGAGAGGGATTATGGAGCTTGCTGACTCTATTTTAATCACTAAATCTGATAAAGGAAATGAATTAAATGCAAAAAAAGCAAAATTAAATTATCAAAATGCATTGCACCTATTCCCTTTAAATGAAAACAAATGGACTCCTGAGGTACTAACCTGCTCTAGTCTAACAAATAAAGGAATAGGTGAAGTTTGGAGTTTAATCAAAAAGTTTGAAGACCATGGAAATAAAATTGGATGGATTAAAGAAAATAGAAGCCATCAAAATAAATTTTGGTTTCATCAAACACTTCAGAATCTGATAAAAAACAAATTTTACGCAACCCCTACAGTAAAAAACAAATTAGAAAACCTAGAAAAATCAGTTTCTTTGGGACAAATTGACCCTATCAACGCTGCTAAAGAATTATTCAATTTATTTCAATAGAATTTATGGATGCCGAAAAACAAATATTAATATTTACAGGTTCTCAATTATTAACTTCTTTTTTGAAAGATAAACTTGAAGAAGCTGAGATTGGATATTACATCAATAATGAAAATGACTCAGCTAGACTAGCAGGTTTTGGAGTACCTGCAGGTTTCATGAATGGGTGTCAACTATTTATTCATGAAAAAGATCAGTTAAAAGCTGAGCCAATTATTAATGAATTCTTAAAAACAAATAAACTTAAGTAATGAAGAAAATTTTAATTATAATTTTAGTGTTAATTGGATTCATTATAGCTGCATTTTTTATTTTATTTAGAACAACAGAAGCTACCAATATCAATATTAAATCAATTCCTAAATCAGCCTCTTCTTACATTATTATTGACCCTCAATCAGTTTCAAGCGATATAAAAAATCATTATAAAAAACACCCTGGACAATTACTTCAACTAATGGATGGGCTTATGGACATAAAAGAAGAATCCATTCCAATTCAAGTTAATATTAATGAACCTCTTTCCATCTATTTGGATACTTCAATTAATGCCATATGTTGTAATCTTTCCATACACCATCCTGAAGATATTATACCATGGATTTCTAATTATTATAATTTAGATCTCGATACTACAATAGACAGCAAAAGACTTCACCTATTAAATAACAGACGCTTGATCATAAACACCAACAGCAAAAAAGATCAGGCAAGGATTTTTTATTTAATTGATCCAAAACCTAAATCACTTTCTTTAATTTCTAAAACACTATCCTTTACTACTTTACACGATTCTATACCTCAAAATAATGAAGCATATGAGATGTTTATCAATCAAAAAGCAGCTTTAAGCTATAATTACAAAATCAATCATGAAAATAAAATCAGGCCCTTTTTAAACACTGTAACTGGTAGTATTGAAATGCTTGGTACTAAATCTATTTTTAATTGTCAGGTTACATTTGAGAAAAATATTTTCAATGACTTATCTACAAAAAACATTTCCCAATCAATGGGTGATTTAGTCTATTTTAAAGCAAATTTTAACAATCAACTTATTCAACTTCTTGAAATAATAGGAATAGCTCCTTTTCCTTTTTATGAAAAATATTGTAACGGTGAATTAATTATTTCAATAAATAATTTTAAAAACTTAAATACCATTCCAAACAGTAATGTTGGAGATATACTTAACTGTATGGACTTTAGTGTAATTTTAGGAATTGATAGTATAGTTGATACTGCTTTATTTAACCGTGATTTAAATCTACTAGAGAATAAAGTTCATTCCTATGTTAAATTGAAAGATTCTTTAATAATAAGCTATTTAAAGGATGAAAATAAGCTCATATTAAAAGCAAATGATAAAAAAGAGACAGGTAAAACTCAAAATTCATCTCCACTAAACCTAAGAATTGATTTTGAAAAAATAATACAATTGGAGAGCCAAGATTTATTGTTTAACTTGATTAAACCTAATCTTAAAAGGATTAATTTAAAAGCACTTCAATTGGAAACAATTGAAATAAGTAATCATAAAATTGATTTAAAAGGGGAACTTTCTGTTATTGATACATCAAAACATATACTTGTAAGTCCGTTTATCAGCAATTAAAGATTAAATTTTAACTTAAAGCATTAACAATGAATGTCAAAAATTATGTACTAGGGGGATGGTCTAAAGGAAATGGAATTGAAATTGAACATTTTCATGCTATTTCAGGTGAATTAATCGGCACATGCTCAAGTGAGGGCTTAGATTATGGTTCAATTCTTGAATATGGGAGAAAAGTTGGTAGTACAGCTTTACGAAAGATGACCTTTCAACAACGAGGAGAAATGCTTAAGGCATTAGCACTTCATTTAAATAAGCGAAAAGAAAAATTTTACGAACTAAGTAAAGCCACTGGAGCTACTAGAATTGACTCTTGGATTGATATTGAAGGTGGAATAGGTAATTTATTTGCAAATGCATCACTTAGAAAGCAGTTTCCAGACTTACCTTATCATGTTGACGGACATGCAGCCCCATTATCAAAAAACGGCACATTTATTGGCCACCACATAATGGTTCCAAAAAAAGGTGTTGCAATACACATCAATGCCTTCAACTTCCCAATATGGGGAATGCTTGAAAAAATTGCTGTTAACATGATGGCAGGAGTTGCAGCAGTAGTTAAACCATCTGAATATACTTCATACCTAACTGCTTTAATGGTTGAAGAAATAATTAAATCTAACATTCTTCCTGAAGGAAGTTTACAACTAATTCCTGGTTTAGGAAGAGGATTACTAGACCATGTTGACCACAGAGACATCGTTACTTTCACTGGCTCAGCAGCTACAGGGAGAATACTTAAAAGTCACTCAAACATTACTGAAAATTCTGTTCCATTTAATTTAGAAGCTGACTCTTTAAATGCATGTGTATTAGGAGAAGATGCAGTTCCTGGAACAGCAGAATTTGACTTATTTGTAAAAGAAGTTCACAGAGAAATAACAGTTAAAACAGGTCAAAAATGTACTGCTGTAAGAAGAATTTTAGTTCCTGACAATCTAATTGATGATGTACAAAAAGCATTAATAAAACGACTACAAAAAACAACAATAGGTAATCCTGACAACAAAGAGGTAAGAATGGGTGCTTTAGCCACGAAAATTCAAGTGGAAAGAGTTAAAGAAAATGTAGAATTGTTAATGAAATCACAAGAAATGGTCTTTGGAGATCAAGAAAACTTTGAAGTTTGTGATGCTGACAAAAATAAAGGCGCTTTCTTTTCTCCAGTTCTTTTTAGAAATGATGAACCTTTTTTAAAGGATGATGTCCATAATATTGAAGCATTTGGTCCAGTTTCAACTTTAATTCCCTACAAAGGAATTGACGAAGCCGTTAGTCTTGTTGAAATGGGTAAAGGATCATTGGTGACGTCAATGGTTACAAACAACAATGAACTTGCAAAGAATTTTGTAATTGAAGCAGCTAACATGAACGGAAGGATTTTAATTTTAAATGACAGATGCGCAAAAGAAAGTACTGGACATGGCTCACCAATGCCATTGCTTACCCATGGTGGACCAGGAAGGGCTGGTGGCGGTGAAGAAATGGGTGGTGTAAGAGGAATTAAACACTATTTGCAAAGAACTGCTATTCAGGGACACCCCGAGACAATAACAAAAATTACTGAACAGTTTCAAGTTGGAGCTGATCAACCAGAAGCTAATCCTCATGTTTTTAGAAAACATTTTGAAGAATTAGTTGTTGGGGAAACTGTTTTCACACATAAGCATACAGTTACCACTGTTGATATTGTAAACTTTGCCAATGTGAGTGGAGATAATTTTTATGCTCACATGGATGAAACTTCTTTGGATGGGACAATTTTTGAAGAAAGAGTAGCTCATGGGTATTTCATTCTCTCCAAAGCAGCAGGGTTATTTGTTGACCCAGCAAAAGGGCCAGTATTATTAAACTATGGAATTGATGAATGTCGTTTTACTAAGCCTGTATATGCTGGAGCTACAATTGGTGTAAAGTTTACCGTTAAAGAAAAAATTGATCAAAAGAAAAAAGACGAAGATGATATAGCTAAAGGAATAGTGAAATTCTTAGTTGATATTTATGATGAATCAGGTGAAACCGTTGGGATAGCTACCATTTTAACAATGGTTAAGAAAATTGATCAATCTTATTAAATCAGTAAAATCATATGAAATATTTAAGTAAAATAATACTCGTAATCATACTGAGTTTTGTGTACCAAAGCCATTCAAGTCAGATTACTAGAACTTCAATTAAAATTGATCAAATAAAAAGCAGAATTGGAAAAGCTAATTCTGACTCAATTAAAATAAATCTGTATAACGATTGGAATGACATATCATATATTGAAGAAGATGATCATCGACAAGAGTTGAAAATTAATGAAACCATTATCGAACTATGCAATAAAAATATTTTAAATAAAACTTCAGAAATTGGAAAAAACTGGTACAAAGAAAAGTTGTGGATTTCACTTAATAATATTGGTCATTTTTATAATGATAGAGAAGAATTAGACAATGCATTGAATTATTTTATACAGTGTTCCAAAATTCTAAAAGAAATTAATAACCCTAACTCATTATCAATTACATATACTATAATTGGAAATATATTTCAAGAACTAAACAACGATAAAAAAGCACTCCATTACTTTCAGAAAAGCTTAGAAATTGAAGAAAATCTAAGGAAAAATAGTGAGAAGCAGATGATTGAAGCACATGTCACTGACAGTCTTGAGAGAATTAACGCAGAAGCCATCTATCAAATGGAATTAGCAGGTGAAAAGAAAAAATTAGACGCTGAAAAAGACTTTAGAAACGTTCTTATTGGTGGTATTTTATTATTTATTCTGTCATTTATTTTCATGTTTTTTCAGTGGAAAAAAACTAAATCTCAGAACAAAACTATTGTAAAACAACATAAACTCTTAGATGAAACACACAAAGAAATAACTGACAGTATCAACTATGCAAAAAACATACAAGATGCCTTAATGACTTCAGTAGTATACTTAAACGATGTGCTTCCAAATAGTTTCATATTTCTAAAACCAAAAGATGTTGTGTCTGGTGATTATTATTGGGTACACAAAACCAATGAAGATGAAATATTTTTTACAGTAGCTGACTGTACTGGACACGGTGTACCAGGAGCCTTCATGAGTATGATAGGGAATTCTTTGCTAAATGAAAATATCATAGAAAACAAAATAAAAACACCAGCAAGTATTCTTAATAACATGCGAGAAAACATCATTAATTCGTTGAATCAAAAGAATCCTGAAAAAGCAAATAAAGACGGCATGGACATGGCACTTTGTAAATACAATAAAAAAACAATGACTGTTGAGTTTGCAGGAGCAAACAACCCTTTGGTTCATGTAAGAAATGGTGAAATAAATCATATAAAAGCAAACTATCAACCAGTAGCTATCTCAGCAGGAGCCAAAAAACCTTTTACAAATCATGAAATTAAGGTTGAAAAAGATGACATGTTATTCATCTACTCTGATGGATTTGCAGATCAGTTTGGTGGACCTAAAGGTAAAAAATACATGTCACGAAAATTCAGAGATTACTTGGCCTCTATAAGTTCTTTATCGGCAAAAGAACAGAGTGAAAAGCTAGAAAAAGAATTTTACAGGTGGAAAGGAGATCAAGATCAAATTGATGACGTTTGTGT
>JBELEU010000031.1:0-14669 GCA_042093455.1 Crocinitomicaceae bacterium
TTTTTACTCTAATAATGAGCTACTTTCTATTAAAAGTTGTGGACCTAATTATTCCGATTAGAGTTCGGCAGGATCAAGAAGAAAGAGGGCTTGATGCCTCTCAGCATGGTGAATTATTTATTTAAGTGTTTAAAAATCTAGTTACTTAAATTTCATGCTAGCTCACAATTTTTTTTCTAAAATGGGAGGGTTAGTTTTTTAAAAAAACTCAAGTGCTGAACGGCACAAGTATTAGTATTTTTATAAATAAGATTATTAGATTTACAATAAATAGCTAGGGCAATTATGCGTGTATATAAATTTGGTGGCGCTTCGGTAAAAAATTCTGATGCAGTAATTAACATAAAAGATATTATTAAATCCCCAGAAAATAATCTTGTGATTTTAATTTCGGCTATGGATAAAACAACCAATAATTTAGAAAAGGTTTGGGAGTTTTACATAAATAACGACACGACAAATTCAATTAAAGAATTAGACAAAGCCATTCTTTTTCATGAGAAAATATATACCAAACTAAACCTTAAATCTAACTCTGTATTTACAAGTCATTTTAATACTCTAGTTAAAGATCTTAATTTTTTTATAAGTGCCCCTATTTCAAAAAGTCAAGCCTATAGTTACGATCAAATTGTTTCTTATGGCGAATTGTTTTCCACTTTGATAATATCTACTTATTTAAATGCCAATGGAATTGAAAATAAGTGGCTAGATGCTCGTGAGTTAATTCACACTTCCAGTCATCATCAAGAAGCAAGAGTGGGTTGGGAGAAATCCAAACAACAAATTTTATCAAAAACTAAAAATCAACAATCCATTTTTATCACTCAGGGATTTATTGGTAGTGATCAAAATAAAAACACCACGACATTAGGAAGAGAAGGAAGCGATTATTCTGCTGCTATTTTTGCATGGGCCTTGGAGGCTAAAGAGTTGGTTATTTGGAAAGATGTCCCTGGATTACTTAATGCTGATCCAAAAGTTTTTAAAGACACTCAAAAACTTGACCATATTTCATACAAAGAAGCTATTGAGTTAAGCTACTACGGAGCTTCCGTTATTCATCCTAAAACCATAAAACCTCTTCAAAATAAAAGCATTCCATTAACAATAAGATCTTTTATTAATCATCAAGAGGAAGGAAGTAAAATCAACAAGCATGGTGGAAAAGATGATGCAGTAACTTCTTTAATTTACAAGCCTAATCAAATATTAATTTCAATAAGCCCAAAAGATTTTTCTTTTATTTTAGAAGACCACATGAGTGAATTGTTTGGAATTTTTGCACAATCTGGCTTAAAAGTTCATTTAATGCAAAACTCTGCTTTGAGTTTCTCTGTTTGTGCACATATAAAATCAGCTTTAGTTCCTATACTTGTTGAGAAACTTGATGAAAAATACTTAGTAAAATACAATGAGGAAGTTGATTTACTGACCATTAGACATTATCAAGACAACAAATTGCCTGAGTTTTTAGCCAAAAAAGAAATTCTTATTGAACAACGCAGTCGTTCAACGATAAGATATGTTTTAAAGAAGTAGGATTTTCTTACAGGATTTATATATTTATACATTAAACCTTGAATTATGAAACTTTCCTATTATTCATTCGCTAATTTATGTTTGATTCTTTTTTTAGCAAGTTGTAGTTCTGATGAATCAACTATTGAAAGTGCTTCTATCGAAGAAGTAAAAATAGAACCGGTCAGTGAAACTAAAGGAATGAGAGAATATGACATGAGAGCTCATGAATTGGACATTCACATATGGATTCCTGAAAAGTTTTACAATGACATTGATGATTTACCAAGATTTGTTGAGCCAGAAGTCAATCATAACGAAGGCGAAGCAAGATGGGGAATAACTGTTCCTGGTGATCGTCACTGGAATATGGTTATTGAAGAACTTGGAGAAGATTCCACTACAATTTCTGACGAAATAGAACGACACTCAACAATTCCTTTCTTCTCTTTTAATTACGAAGATGTTGGTGATGAGCAAATGATTTACAGTCGTTTACTAAAATCTGAAAACACCACTCTAGACTCAAGTGAAATTGAATTGCTACCCAACTATCATTTTTATTGTTCAAGAAATATTAATGGTTATCATTTGGTTTTTAGAAATCATGAAATGAAAGATTTTAGAAAAATCACTATCAAAAAAATGTTAGCTAGCGCCAGAAATGCTTACTAGTAAAGTGATTATTTCAAATCCTTCAGTAAAGAAAATTTAAATTCTCACTTATTAGATGGACTCCTCAGAAAGCATAAGAATAAATAAATTTCTAAGCGAAGCGGGGTTTTGTTCAAGACGACAGGCTGATAAGTTAATTGAGAGTAAAAGAGTTAAAATTAACGATTTAATTCCAGAGGTTGGAACCAAAGTAAAACCAACAGACGAGGTTAAAGTGGACAATAAAATTATTTCCCATTCAAAAAAAGAAAAAATTTATATTGCTTTCAATAAACCCATTGGTATTGTATGTACAACAGATACTAAACGAGAAAAAAATAACATAATTGATTTTATAAATTACCCTGAAAGAATTTTCCCAATAGGCCGACTAGATAAACCCAGTGAAGGCCTAATTTTTTTAACTTCAGATGGAGACATAGTAAATAAAATACTTCGTGCTAGTAATCATCATGAAAAAGAATACATTGTTACTGTAAATAAAACAATTTCATTAGATTTTATTAAAAAAATGGGCAATGGTGTACCTATTTTAGATACTGTAACAAAGTTATGCTTTGTAGAAAAAATTGCACCCAGAAAATTTAGAATTATTCTTACTCAAGGTTTAAATCGACAAATTAGAAGAATGTGCGAACACTTAGGCTATGATGTAAAGCAATTGAAAAGAGTTCGAATAATGAATATTAAATTAGATACTGAGCCTGGAGAATGGCGATATTTTTCCAAAAAAGAATTAAATAGAATTAATTTGCTTTTGAAGAACTCCAAAAAAACTACCAAGTCTTCAGAAGCATAAACTCTTTCAATAACAATTATCCTAGATGAATAAATATGTGGGTAATTTAGATTTAACTATGCAAAGAAATTTTCTTCTTTTAGTCCTATTTGTATGCTTATCATTAGTATTCCCAGGACAAAGATCTGTTTTTGAGCGATCTTTAAATGAAAATTGGCAGTTTAAAGAAAAGGGCACCCTAAAATGGCTTGTTGCAAAAGTACCAGGCTGTGTTCATACAGACTTGATAGATAACGGTATTATAGAAGATCCTTTTTACCGCCTCAATGAAAGTAAAGTTCAGTGGGTTGATAAAAAAGATTGGGTATATCTGAATCATTTTGAAATAAGTAAAGAAGAGTTTGAAAGAACGAATCATGAATTGCAATTTGAAGGGTTAGATACTTATGCTAAAGTATATTTAAACGATAGTCTGATATTGAATAGCAATAACATGCATCGCACCTACAATGTCGATGTTAAAAAAAATCTTAAAAAAGGAACAAATTATTTGAAGGTTATTTTAGAGTCTCCCATACGAAAAGGAATAGAAATCTATGATGCTTTAGATTATAAAATTCCAGTATCTGCCAATGATCAAGCTGAAACAGGAGAAGTACCTGAAGGAAAACGTATTAGTGTTTTCACAAGAAAAGCAGGATATCATTATGGATGGGACTGGGGCCCAAGACTTGTTACTTCAGGTATATGGAGGCCCATAAAATTGATTTCATGGTATAACTCTAGAATAACAGATTTTGATATAGATTATAAAATTGATGAGTTAGCATTACTGCAAGCAAGTATCACTATTGAATCTTCAGTTGATCAAGAGTATGGATCTTTAGACCTAAAACTAAATGATTCCATTATAAAATCAATTTCCTCAATAAAATTAAAGAGCGGGAGTCAAAAAATTATGGTGCCTTTCAACCTTGAAAATCCCAGATTATGGTGGCCCAACGGAATGGGAGAACAGTATCTTTACAAAGTAGAAGCTGAATTTAAAACAGAAAATAAAATTGAAAATATAAGTAGACTAGTGGGTCTTAGATCCATTGATTTTATTGCAGACTCTAACTTTCATTTCAACATCAATAACAAACCAACTTTCATTAAAGGAGTTAACTATATTCCTCAAGATGTTTTTTTACCTATGGTTTCTAATAAAAGTTATGAAAAATTAATTGTAGCCGCTAAAGATGCTAATATGAATATGATTCGGGTTTGGGGTGGTGGCGTATACGAAAACTCTAGGTTTTATGAGTTATGTGACTCTTTGGGGATAATGGTGTGGCAAGACTTCATGTTTGCTTGTGCAATGTACCCTGGTGATGATGATTTCTTGGAAAACGTACGTCTAGAAGCTGAAGATAATTACAACCGATTAAAAAAACATACTTGTATAGCACTTTGGTGTGGAAACAATGAAAACCTTTCTGCTTGGAAGAGGTGGGGCTGGGAAAAAAATACAATTAAAGAACAATCTCTAGTTATAGCCAAGAAAATATGGGACTCTTACGACACTCTATTTCATTCAATTCTCCCCACTATAGTAAACAACAACGACAAAAGTCCTATGGATAGCTACCACAATAATTATTGGGCCTCTTCCCCAAGTGCTTCAGAGGGGATAGCAGAATCATACGAGTCAGGAGACACCCATTATTGGGGTGTTTGGTGGGGGAAAGAGCCGTTTAAAAATTTCAATTCTAAAATTTCTTGTTTTATGAGTGAGTTTGGTTTTCAGTCTTTTCCTGAATACTCAAGTTTTAAAAAGTTTGGTGAAACTCAGGACGAGGACATGTATTCAAAAGTGATGAAACACCACCAGAGATCCAGTATTGGAAATGCAACTATTGAAGAGTACATGCAAAGAGAATTTAGAACTCCAACAGATTTTAAATCTTTACTCTATACTAGTCAAATTTTACAAGCAGACGGGATTAGACTCGGCATTGAGGCACACAGAAGAAATGATAAATGCATGGGTTCGATTTACTGGCAGCTAAACGATTGCTGGCCTGGAGCTTCCTGGTCTAGTATTGATTACTATGGGAAATGGAAAGCATTGCATTATGCTGTTAAAAATGCTTTTAAACCAACTATTGTTAGTCATGAATTTATTGATAGTAATTTACATGTTTCTGTTGTATCGGATGATCTAGCAAAATTTAAAGGAACTGTTGAAGTTATTTTATCCAAACTTAAAGCGAATCCTGTTTCAAAAACTTGGAAACAGATTATTGACAAAACCACTGATAATACTAATGCATCACTAATTATTCCTAAAGAAGAATTGTTTTTTAATAATAATAAAACCAATTCTTACCTACGTTTATTACTAAAAGAAAATGGGCGTGTTATTTCTTCAAAAAATGTCTTCTTCGTTCCTTTTAAGGATTTAAATATTGTAGACCCTGTAATCAAAAAATTTATTTCAGTCAACGAAAAAACACAAACAGTTAAAGTAACTGTTAAAACTGAAAATTTTGCAAAAGGAGTGCATATTACATCAAAAGGGTTAGGGAATTTTTCTGATAATTATTTTGACCTTCCAATTGATGGAGAAAAAACTGTAACAATGGATTTGCCAATTGATATTAATGTTTCTGAATTAATTTCTTCAATCCAAGTTTACAGCCTATGGGATACTTTAAAATAGAGTAACCAACTGTTTAGTATATAGCTATTCTATAGTTTTTTAACTCTTTGTCGTATTCTTTTGACATGGATGATTTTTCAGTTAGCATCCCCCAAAAATCTTGGCTGTGATTCTTTACCTTTGTATGAACTAGCTCATGTAAAATAACGTAATCAATCAAATAGTCGGGCAACCTCATCAAATGTAAACTTAAGTTGATGTTATTTACAAATGAGCAACTCCCCCAACGAGTTTTTGTGTTTTTAATGGTGACTTTTTGATATGAAAACCCATGCTTTTTGGCTAATTCTTGTGTTCTTTTTGGAAGATGTTCTTTTGCCTCTTTTCTCCAAGCGCTTTCAATTGCTTTTCTTATTTCTGACTGAACCAATACCGTATTCATTTTCATAGAGTTGGGAATAAACACTAAGATTGCTTTATCAGTAATTTTATATTTAATGTTTTCACTATGATCTTGTATTATTCTAAGTTGATGGTCTCTTGTTTGAAAATTTGTAGTTGCATCAAAAGTGGTTATGGTATTTTCGGCAGCTTTGATTTTATCAAGATGCTTAGTTATCCAATTCATTCTTTGATTAACAACTTTAATAGCCGATTTAAAAGTAACATAGTAAGGAACTGCGACCCTTACTCCTTTAAAAGGTCGTACACTGATGTTGATTCCTTTTGCTTTTTTACTTTTTACAAAAAGAATATTAGTACCATCAATTGTATAAATCTTCTCGCGCATTATTAATTTTACTAAGAGTTTATATTCTAATCCCTATTACACAAACATCGTCAATTTGTTCCTGGTCACCTTTCCATTCTTTGAATTCAGTTTCAAGAGCAAGTTGCTGTTTTTGAGTGGCAAATTCACTTATAGATATCAATAGTTTTTTAAACTTTCCAGCCATATATTTTTTTCCTTTTTCACCCCCAAATTGATCTGCAAATCCATCCGAAAATATATAAATCATATCCTCTTTTTGTAGCTCAATTTTATGATTAGTGAATGGATTATTGATTTCATATTTACCAACCGGTTGCTTGTCCGGTTTGTAAGCCGTCAAAACCCCTTTCCTGACAAGCCATAAAGGATTGTTAGCTCCTGAAAAGTAAAGTGTATTCCCAGAAAGTGCACACAATGCAATATCCATCCCGTCTCTTACGTCTTCATTTTTACTAAACTCATCTACAACTATGGATTTAGTCATGTCAAGTATTTGGTTTGGTGCTGTTAACCCATACTGTCTGACAGACCTATTTAATGCATTATGACAAACAACACTAACGATTGCTCCAGGAACTCCATGACCTGTACAATCAGCAACAGCAAACATCACCTGACTATCGTTCTTTTCAAGCCAGTAAAAATCTCCAGCAACAAAGTCCTTTGGCTTATAAAAAATAAAGGACTTAGGAAGATATTCTCTTAATTTGTACTTAGCTGGTAATATTGTTTTTTGAATACGTTCAGCATATTTAATACTATCTGTAATGTCTCTATTTTTAGTTTCAATTGTTTGCTTTTGTAGCTCAACTTTTTCTTTTTGAGCCACAATGTATTTATTGACTTTTTTATATTGAAGAAGGAAGTATGCAATTAAAATAATACCTATGAATAACAATAATCCACCAATTATTAAATAATTAGTTTCTGACTTTTTCCATTTTAACTCTTTCTCTTGGTTAACCACCACTTGTTGCTTATAGAGACTGTCTTGAACTAACATTTTAATATGTTGCTCCTTTATATCCACTTTATATTTAGCCTCCATCACTGAAAGTTCATGATGATAATGGTCATCCTGAACCTCTTGATTTATTTCTATATGTTTTTTCAAAACATCATTACAAAGTTGAAAATCATTTAGTTTTTCATATAAATCAGCTAACAACATATAATTATTAAACATTAGCTCCATTATTTTTAAACTATCTGCAATACGACTGCTTTCTTCAGCCAATAAAGTTGCTTTAGAAATTTTACCGTTATCTAAATAGGCTTTTGCAAGAAAAAATTTAAGTTGAGCAACATCACTATCCATCTTGTGCTTCTCAGCCATTTTTAAACCCTTTTCTAAATTAGTTACTCCTTTATCAAATTGCCCTAAACCGACATAAGATGTTCCTAAATTATTGAAGCATGTAATCATATTTCTAATGTTTCCATTTTCAATAGAAAGATCAAGTGCTATTTTATAATATTCAATTGCTCTTTGATAATCAAAAAGTTCACTGTAATTTCTCCCTAGGTTTACATAGGCAGTTGCCTTGCCAAGATTATCTGTTTCCTTAAGATAGGACAATGCTTTTTTACAAACATCAATAGCCATATCATAATCACCTACTAATTGGTAAAAAGTAGCCAAATTAGAGTTTACAATAGCAAGCGTATTTGAATCTTGTCTGGTTTCTAAACGAGGAATTGCTAGATTATAAAAATCAATAGCCCTATCGTAATTTCCAACTAAATAATTTGTTACTCCCAAGTTGGCATAAGCTTTTACAATGCCGTCTTCAAACTTAATCCTATCCGAGATCTCTAGTGCACGACTGTAGCACCTTAGTGAAGAGTTGAAACTCCCTTTATCAAGAAATATATTGCCTCTTAAATTATAAATCCTAGCCATGCTTTTTAAATCATTTGCCCTCAATGCCAAACGGCTTGCTTCTTCTAAAACAAATAAAGCGGTATCATATCTTGACAATAAAGAATAAGCGTCTGCAAAAAGACGTAATGAGTTGATTTCTCCAATAACATGATTGTTTTTTCTAGAAACATTGAGACAATACTTCAACATGGAAATGGCTGAGTCTGGATCTTGATGAGCCAGTGACCTGTAATTATCTAGTAGTTGATTGACGACACAAGTATCAGAACTACAGTCATAGTCATTTGGAGAATAATTTTGAGAAATGCTTGTTTTTTGAATTAACAAAAGCAGAACTATGATTAAAATCTTCTTTAGAGTAGAAATATGCTGGAATATGTTTTTTAACAAAAATAATTTCATTAAATAGTGTATAGTCAACACCAATATAGGGAAATATATAAGTAAATTCAGGCTTATCTTTAAAGTAAAAAATTAATTGCCTTTAGAAATTATGATTTTTGATAACCCCCTGTTGATAAAAAGGAAAATGAAACTTTTCTTTAACCTAATTCTAGTTTTCTTTATGATCAGTTGTAAAAACAATACTGATTCAAACAATGTATTTAATCAAAAGCCTAATGTCTTATTTATCATTGCCGATGACCTAAACTGTGACTTGGGGTGTTATGGAAATGCTTTAGTTAAAAGTCCAAACATTGATGCCCTTGCAAAAAAAGGGATTGTTTTTGAAAATGCACATAATCAATATCCGCTTTGCGGTCCTTCACGAGCGTCTTTTATGAGCGGAATGTATACTGAACAAACCAAAATAACTCAAAACAACATACATTTAAGAAGTACCGTTCCCGATGTGATTACTCTGGGACAACGTTTTAGACAGCAGGGATATCAATCTGTTAGAATTGGCAAAGTATTTCATTATGATAATCCAAGTAGTATTGGCACATCAGGATTTGACGATATATATAGCTGGGATAAAACTATAAACCCTTATGGTAGAGATAAAATTGAAGAGCACAAAATAAATACACTTATTCCTAGAAGATATGGAGGAACATTAAGTTGGCTTGCTGCAGATGGTGAAGATGAAGAACAAACCGATGGTATTGCCGCAAGTGAAGCAATTGAGTTATTAGATGAATTCTCGAAATCCGGTGAAAGCTTCTTTTTAGCTGTTGGGATGTACAGACCCCATACACCTTTTGTTGCTCCAAAAAAATATTTTGATTTATACGATCAAGATGCTATGATGGTGCCTAAAAGTTCCAATGATTATTTAAAAACTTTGCCGGCTCCTTCTGCAAAATCTGTAAGAGCAAAAAAGAATCAATTAAACTTAAAAGAAAGTTTAGCTAAAGAAATAAAGGAAGCATATTATGCTACAACGTCTTTTGTAGATGCTCAAGTGGGCAGAATACTAAAAAAGCTTAAAGAAAGTGGATTGGCTAAAAACACAATTGTTGTTTTTACATCTGATCACGGATATCATTTAGGAGAGCATGGACATTGGCAAAAACAAACTCTTTTTGAAAATTCCACAAGAGTTCCTTTGATTTTTTCTGGTCCAGGAATTGAATTCTACAATACCAAAACAGCTAGTCCTGTTGAACTGCTTGACATATACCCAACTCTAATGGATTTAACAGATATTGAGGTGCCTGACCACGTTGTTGGAAAAAGCTTAACTCCAATCTTCAGCAATACAAGTAAAAAAGTTAGAAGAGGTGCATTAACAAAATGGAAAGATGGCTATTCGTTAAAAACAGAAAAATATAGAATAACCAAATGGGGAATAGACGGGGAATTGGGCTATGAACTTTATGACCATTTAATTGATAAAAATGAACTAACTAATTTAGCATTAGACTCTAACTATAAAGAGATATTGTATGACTTAATTCCTAAGCTTAACAATAGAATTAAAAATGCTTCAAAGAAACCAAATGGTGTTGGCAGACAAATTGAAGGGGTAAAACCCATGAATAAACCCCACGGAATTACCTATGGAGATTTGTACAATAAAAATGGTAAAAGAATATCAAATAATAGTGCTTCAGATTAATTAAAAAAAACTATTTATCATTAAATAAATGATCTTCTTCTCCAATTAACCATTTTCAAGTAAAAAAATGATGATAAAACAATGGAATTCCTTCTGCTTACTTTAAAAAAGGGCCTAACCTTTTAGTATTTTTTCAGCTGTATTAACACCTGACCTTAGAGCAAGAGGTATTCCTCCTCCTGGATGAACTGACCCACCAACATAAAAAATATTTTTACTGCGCTTATCTTGATTGGGCTTTCTGTTCATTATTGCTTTTAGAGAGTTTTGATGATCACCGTAAAGCGCTCCTCCATTTGCCCCTGTTTTATCGAATAAAGATTTTGGAGTAAGTACCTCTTCAAATACAATGTGATCTTCTAAATTGATGTCAAATTTTTGCTTAATTAAAGAATTAATATAGCTTCTAGTTTTATTAATTTGTTCTTCATTAACCAAAGTTGGTTTAGGTGGAATATTTATCATTACAAACCAATTTTCACAACCTTCAGGAGCATGAGTAGGGTCTTTTTTTGAAGAAATATTAATGTAAACTGTTGGATCAGCTGGAATTTTAGATTCTATAAAAATGTCGCTAAACTCTTTTTTGTAATCTTCTGAAAATAAGATATTATGAAGTTTTAAAAATGGGGTGGTTAGCTCAACTCCCCAATAAAAAACGATGGCTGAGGTTGATAAATTTTCAGAAGATACTTTCACTTTTCTACCTAATAATTTTTGAGTTGTATAAAAATCAACATTAGAAACAAGTTTTTTGGTCTCGAAAGAATTATGGGTTGTTTTAACAATAATTCCTTTGTTATTTTCTGATACTTTCTGAACTTTTTCATTAAAACAAAATTGAACTCCTAAATCAACACAAAGTTTGTGTAATGCTGTTGGGATAGAATATATACCTCCATCAGGAAAATAAGCTCCTTTAACCATCTCAACTACTGCTAATTGATTCATGAAAGCTGGAGTTTTGTAAGGAGATGAGCCTGTGTATGTGGCAAATCTATTCATGATTTTCTCAACTTCTTTGTTATTGAGTTTAGTAGCATTGTAGCTTGCCATTGAGTTTAAAATACTTGAAATTCCTGTGTTTTTAAACCATATAAAGGCACTCTTTAGAAATAGAGCGTTAAACTTTATTTCACCTTTTAAAAAAGTCTTTTCAGAAATATCATAAATCTGATTCCACAATCTAAAATATTCTGTAAATATTTGCTTATTTAAACCTAATTGTTGTTCGAAATTTTGGGCTGTTTCATCTAGGTCTTCAACTACATCTACTTGCTTACTATTTTCGTAAAAATATCTAGTAATATGACTAAGTTTTGAGTAATTAAAGTACTCTCTTGGGTTCTTAGCACAGCTAGTAAATAAATCGTCTATCCACTCAGGTAGGGTCAATAAGCTTGGTCCAGTGTCAAAAACATATCCTCCTTCATTGAGTTGGCCTGCTTTTCCTCCAAAAGATGAGTTTTGCTCAATTATTTTCACCTTATATCCATTGTGAGCCAAAAGAGCTGCACACGACATCCCTCCAATTCCTGCACCTAAAACAACTGCTTCCATTGATGTTAACCATTTAATTTAAAGGAAGGAATTTAATTCATTTGGACAATAATGAATAAGAAGTTTAAACTTAATTTCATTAATTAAAGCTCAACTATCTGTTTAAACTCAGCAATTTTAAATCCTTTTTTCAGAACGTTGTCTCGCTGATTACTAGTTGAATCAAGTAAAGGGTTGGTGTGATTCAAATGAATGAATGTTATTTTGGCTTTTTCTTTTAAAGACAAATCTTTGAAAAGCTCCATACTTTCTACTATGAATGGGTGAGGAATTTCAGACATATCTCTATTGTTAATTTCTGAATCATCGTAAAATGTTCCGTCAATAAAAACCAAATCAGCACTCTTAACTAATGCTATAATGTCTTGATTCCATTTTCCCCATTTATCAATATCTGGAATAAAAACTATTTTCTTTTTAGAACTACTAATTAAATAACCTACGGTTTCAGAAAATTCGTCTCTATGAGGGACTAAAAAGGGGGTTATACTCAATTGGTTTGACAACTCTAATATCTGGTTGTTATCAATATTATTTATTTTTATATTTCTAATGTTTACCAACTGATTCCATGGTCCATTTTGAATCAAAAATCCTTTCATGCGTGTCATAGCGTAAACAGGAATATCACTTGAATTCATAGCCTCTCTTCCTAAATACATCAAACCAGAGTAATGACCAATGTGCGCATGAGTAAGAAAAATACCATCTGGAGTTTCTTTATTTGAAAAGCCAGCTTCATCTTTAATTAGTTTGCATTGAACAGGAAAATTTGGAGTGGCCTCAATCATCCATGTTTTGTTGTTGGCTGGGTCTACTAGACCTAAAGAGACCACCTTTCTTGTTGGGTCAGGGTTGATAAATAATTTTTCACAACATTTTTTTTTGCAGCCCATGTGTGGTGATCCAGCGTCCTGAACAGTGCCTAAAACAATTAAAAAAGGCCTAGGAGACTGTTGACCAATAAGATTAACAGTTGAAAGAATAAATAAATAAAAATATAACCAATACTTCATTACTTAAGCCTAAATTAAGGCTTGGAGTGCCAATACGCAAACCCAATCAGTACAAATTGCAATGGAAGCCTTACCCACGATGCTAAAAACTGACTTATCCCTAATGCTTCCTGAGGGGCCTCATTAAAAGCTAAGTATATATTTGCAGGGTAAACTGCAATTAATAAAGCAATTAAGCCCCATGCGGCATACCGCCTTGATTTTTTGATTAATAGTCCTGCTCCTAAGGCAATTTCAATACCGCCACTCAAATAAACTAAAGGCAAATGGTAAGGAAAATAAGGAGGCATAATAGCCATAAAAAAAGAGGGGTTATAAAAATGTTGTAGCCCTATATAAATATAGCCCAATGATAAAACAGCTAATGATGCTGACTTAAAGAATTTCATTTTTTAAATTTAATGTCGTTTTATTTTTCTCCTTTTAGTCTTCTCTCTATTTAACAACATTACTTTTCTCTTCTTGATTTTTAATTTTATTTTTTCTGGAGGGTGTGGCTCTACTCTAATTCTTGGATAAGGTGATCCTTCTTTTACATCCATATTATTTTGATTTAGATGTTTTCGAGAATCTTTTACAAATAAATCCATTTTTTCAAAATCGCTGACATTAGTAAAATAGGATTTTGAATATTTCGGATGTGTGCAGGGTATAATTTGATAATGATTTTTTCCTTGATTTATGAATTTATGAACCCAAGTTAGTATATATTCTTTATTGGATATTTTTGTTTGGTTTTGTGTTTTAGTAAACGATAATCTAACCATTGTCCCTCCGTCTTTCCTTCTTTCGCGTTGATTAGAGACAAAATTCCCTAAGGAATAAACTGTTAAAAATTCATTATTTAAACTGTCTGATTGATAAATCATCGGTTGAATAACATGAGGGTGCGATCCAATTACCACATCTACTCCAAGCTCTTGAAAGAACTTATTGTATGTTTTTTGATAGCTGTTTGGAAAGTCTTTGTATTCAGCCCCCCAGTGGACAAAAACAATTAATTTATCTATATCTTTCTTTTTAGCTGATAGGACGTCTTTTTTGACTAAGGCAGAGTCTAGCAAATTAACATAAGCAGGTGACGCAAATGGCATTCCGTTTGTTCCATAGGTGTAGTTTAGAAGGCCTACTTTTATATTGTTTTTAGACAAAATCAATAGGTTTAAACTGTCTCTCTGTTTGTCATTTGAAAAGGTTCCTGTATGTAAAATAGATAATTCATCTAACGTTTTTACCGTTTTTATAACCCCTTTACTTCCCCTATCGCATGAATGGTTATTTGCAGTAACCAAAACATCTATTCCATTTTCTTTGCAAGCAACTGCTAAATTATCTGGAGAACTAAATTGAGGGTAGCCATCATATGGGGGGCCAGCAAGTGTGACCTCTAAATTTCCTACCGCAAAATCTACAGAGCTAATAAGCTCCTTTAAAGGTTTAAATACTTCACTATAATCGTATTCTTTCGTTTTCTCTTGCCATGCAGATCTAATCTGAGGGCCATGTCCCATAATGTCGCCCATAAAAAGAAAAGACACTTCTTTACTATTTTGACCTTCAACAAAGAAAAAACTAAAGAGCAAAAATATTACGAAAGAATTTTTTATCATATTAATCTTTAACTGATTAATTTTAGCATCAAAGTAACCCGGGCACAGTTGTTGTAATTCCTAAAAAATGAAACTTGTTACTTATACATTGTTAGATACAACCTTTTCTCTAAGAATGAAAACAGCAGAATCAATCTTCTCTATTACATCATCAGTCAAATCTTCTTTTCCATTAATATTTC
>JBELEU010000032.1:0-14420 GCA_042093455.1 Crocinitomicaceae bacterium
CATTATTGTTTGTATAATAGAAATTATTTTTTTGCGTAATATCACATATAATGCAAGGGTTGATATGATAACGCCAATTAGGAAATATTGCTTTTCGTACCCAAATTGAAGGGATATTTTGTTTATAATTTTGAAATTGTTTTCAAAATATATAATGCTGACAAAACCAAAAATACCTAAGGATATTAAATCAAATATTCTATCAATAAATAAGCTTGACAGTCCTTTTTTAATATCTATGTATTTTTTTATGTAGAAAAGTCTTCCAAAATCTCCAATTTTACCTGGCGTCACAAGACCTAAAAATGTTCCAATAGAAAATATTTTAAAAAGTTTCCATACAGGTATAGTTACTTCATAGTGACCTAAAATAATTTGCCATCTTTTTGATTTAATTAGGTAACCTATTTGAATCATTAATAATGCAATCACTAATGAAAAAATAGAAATTTTTGACATTTCATCTTTACATACTTTCCAATCTACATTTTTCAATAGATAAATAAAAAGGGTGATTCCTAGTAATTTAATTAGCCAAGAAAGTAACGATTTCAATGTTTTATTATTTGGCAATGAACTTAAGTTTGTCATTACAAAATAAACAAATCAATTTAAATAGAAGTTTTGATCTACCTTTTTTTCCTGTGTCAATAAAATAAGCATAAACTTAAATTTGTTGATCAGAAAGTCATTCTTTTTTTGTTCTGGAAATTTCAGGAATTTAATTTTTTCATCATCATTTAAATTCACCAAATTAATCAAGTTGTTTACTGACAATAGGTCCTTGTTTTTATGGTCTTGTTCTTTATCAAGTAAATGAGATAAATAATTTTCAGCATGACTTTTCAACTCTTCAGTAGGGCTAAATTCACCTTTAATTAATTGAAGAATGGTTCCACATGGATACAATTTATCTTTTTTCTTTCCTTCAAAATGATTGATTTTAAAGTTAGAAGAACATTCTACAAGAACATCTAATTCACCGTTGTCATATTTTTTAAGAATTTGAATAACGTTGACTAATGATCCTAGTTCACTAAGTGTAGTTTTTCCTTGATAAGGAATTCCAAAAGCTTCTTTTTTCATTAGGCATTCATTTATCAATTGAAGATACCTGGGTTCAAAAACATGCAGTGTTGTTTGTTCACCAGGAAACAAGAATATTCTTAATGGAAATAAGCCAAAGTATTGTTTGTTAGCGTTCATCTAGTTGTAAATTTCATTTTTAATACTTTATAAAAACTAAATGTCGAATTAATCTATTCACACTCCATTATGAATTACTTTTTGTAACCCATTTTATTTCCCTCTATAAATCATGTTTTTAAAAGCATAGAATAAAAAATAGATTTATTATTAATTAGATTTGGGTTTTAATTCAATTGATGGACGATAAAAAATACATTCTAAACAGTAAGAGCTTTATTGTCTATAAGTTTTTTAATTCCTTATTTATGGGGACTTCAATTGGAAGTATTTTTGTTATTTATAA
This sequence comes from Crocinitomicaceae bacterium, assembly GCA_042093455.1. Taxonomy (GTDB): domain Bacteria; phylum Bacteroidota; class Bacteroidia; order Flavobacteriales_D; family Parvicellaceae. The sequence goes on from JBELEU010000032.1 coordinate 1,493, forward strand.
CCCAATTGAGCCCTCAGTTTATTCAATGGGGGGAATTGTTTTAGCTGTTGGAATGATTTTAATAGCTACTCAATATGCAAAAATTTTAAACACTAACTATTTTTATAAAATTTCACTTTTTGTTGAGTTGGTTATATTAATAGTAATTCTTTCTTTTTTGTATTTTTCTTACAGTTATGGAATTGCCTTGTGTGTTTACATTGGTTATCAGATTACCTTTATTTTTGGCTCATATTTAGGTCGAGGAGAAACACTTCTTTTAAAAAATGAAAGTTTATTGAAATCGGCAGATATAGCTAAACAATCGGGTTATTTAGCAGGTTTATTACTCTCTTATTTAATATATCTTTTTATTGGAATACAGGCCTCTGATATTAACGAAGGTGAACTTAATTTATCAACAAGTCAAATTGAATTGATAGAAAAAGGAAAAAATAATTTGTTAGTTGGATTTGAATTTGATTTTGACGCTAATTATTGGAATGAAGTTAGTGATGAACTAGAATTTTTGCATTTAAAATTAAAGAATAAAAAAAACCACTCTTCTGAAGATTTATTTTTAAAAGTTTGGCCAAATTATACAAATCAAGATTCGTCTTACATGTTGTCAGATAAGAAACTAGATTCTACTATTAAAGATTCAATTGCTTTTAACAATGTAGATTTATCTGAAGATCAAATAAAAGCTATTAAATCTATATTTACTTTTAATCATCATGACTCAGTACATGTTCTTTTAGAGAAAAACTCTTCTAAATTTGAAAGCTTGTATTATGATAAAGTAGGGTTTTCTGAAAGCCAAAAAAGTTCGATCAAATATATCATAAGTCAAAATCAAGTTTATTATTTACATTTTGTTTTGTTAATTATAGAGCTTTTGGTTTTGGTTTTTCTTATGAGATCATTTGTTCGAAATAAGGAAATATCCTAATTGAATTTTTTCTACTTCATAATTTGATAAAAATTCTCACATCAAATTGTTAAAACATCTTTTTTCTTTTGAAGACATGTCATGATGTTCTGATTACATTTGATTCAAATAATAGTATGAGAATTTTAGTTGTTTTGGTTTTAAGTATTAGCATAGGGCTTCTAGGTTTTATGGTTTATTTAGATTTGAATGAAGAAAAAATTGCTCAAAAAAGCCCATTAATTGCCTTCCCGGCCAATCCTGTATTTTTATTAGAAATAGATGAGATAACTTCTACTTGGAATCATTTTACTGAGACAAATATGATTTGGTCTGAATTCACATCAAACGAAGATGATTTAGACTACAACAATGATATTGAAGAAATTAGTCAATTTCTGAATAACGAACAGATAGCTTCTTTAGTTAATGATGGTCAGGTTTACATAGGTGGATATAATATAAACGGTAAGATTGAATTGTTATTCATTGAAAACATATATAATAATGGAATTCAATACGCTTCTCTTAATGACTCTACCCTTAATAGCTTATTGCCAAAAACTAAATTAACGGCTAAATATTCATCCCCATTTGTTATTTTAAGTACAAATGAAGAATTAATTGAAAATTCAATAGAAAAAATAAAAGTTGATTTACCAATTAGCAATGAGTTGACTCACAAAAAGACAAGCAAGCTAAAAAGCCAATCAGGTTCTTTTTCATGCTTTCTTGATATTTCTCAGATTAATAATTTATTAAACCCATTGGATTCAAAATTTGTTGAATATTTGGAAAATGAAAAAGGAATAACCAACTGGTTTCAATTTGACTTCAATTATACTCCAAATGCTATTAATGTAATTGGAGTTTCTGATTGTTCTAGTCAAGAACTTCAAACCTCACCGCAATACATTTACAACTCGTCACTAATTCCAGAAAACATTGACATTCTTTATAAGAAGAGAATCAGATTAAATATTGATGCTTTACCTTCAGAAATGGTGCTTGCCAATAGTGAAAACATTAATGAGGGATTAGAATTTTTACACTTTAAGTTAACAAATAAATTTACTAAATCGCAGGAGGAATTAATTTTAATTGAAAGGCCAGGAAGCTTAGTAGAGGATGATTATTTAGTAAATAATATTTTAATAGATTCTATAATTTCAAATACGTTTTTAAACAAAGAAATTAGACTTGTAAATTCAAATTTTTTAAAGAGTTTATACCCTAGTTCTTCCAATGATTTTAAAGTTTGCTTTTTAGACGATCAATATTTTGTGATTTCAACATATGAAGGGCTTAAAGAATGGGAGTATCAATTAAAACAAAAGAAAAAAATCGCCTATGATGAGGCTATTTTTGCTGACCGCTCAGCCTCTTTTTTAGATCAGGCATTTTCACAAGTTAATTATTGGTCTGGAAAAGAAATTGAAGAAAGGGCAAATACTTTTTCATTTATTGACTTTTCAAGTTCAAGAAATAATATTTTTAATGAAATAAGTGGCGTTTCATGGGCAACAAGTTTTCTAAACGAGGGCTACCTTCATCACGCAATAAATATTCAAAAAGGCCTGCATGAAGAAGAGGATCAAAAAATTCTATGGACAGCCTCTATACCGTCCGTTTTTAAAGGACCATTTGTTATGAAAAACCATAAGACAGGCACTAAGGATATCTTTATTCAAGATACTACAAATACAATATTTTTATTTGGAGCTAGTGGTAAATTAAAATGGAAATTCTCTTTAGATCAACCGATAATTGGATCAGTTTCTCAAGTTGATATCTATTCAAACAACAAATGGCAAATGGTTTTTAATACTTTAGATAAACTATATGTTATTGATATTAATGGTCGTAATGTAGGGGGATTTCCTGTTAAATTTAATTATTTAGCAACATCACCTGTCGGAGTAATGGATTATGATTTTAATAAAGATTATAGGTTTTTAATAGCAGGGAATGATAATAAAATTCATAATTATAACATTTACGGTGATATAGTAAAGGGTTGGAGTTTGCCTAAAACTAGTTCAACGGTAGTGAACCCCATTAAGCATTTTTCAATTGCTGGAAAAGATTATATTTTGATTGCTGAAAATAATGGAACTGTTCAATATCTAAGTAGAAAAGGTAAAAAAAGACACTCATCACTAATTAACACTAACATTAAACCTAATTCTAATTTTATTGTTCAAAAATCATATTGCATTGACAGCTCAAGTTTAGTTTTTATCGATTCAGTAAACCAACTACAAAAGACCATTTTTAATGGAGATATTTTATCCATTGATTTCAACTTAGATTCAAATGAAAAACACAATCCATTTATTTATAAAACAACCAACTCTAATTTGATTAACTATGGTTTTATTTCAGAAAGTAAGTTGAAGGTTTTTGGCCCTGATAAACAATTGTACCTCGATAAAGAAAGTGATTATAGTTTAGAAAACAATGTTATGTTAAGCAGTGAAAATGATTACTTAATTTTATTTAATGAGAAAATAGATGAGATAGAACTTATAGACAATAGATTTCAAGAAATTCCGACCATGTTTAGAGGAACTAAAAAATGCACAATTGGTGATTTGAATAATGATGGTATTGATGAATTAATTACAGTTATAAATGGCTCTACTTTGTTGTGCTATCAAATTGCTGTTTCCAATTAACTCCACACAAAATACAATCTTGACTTTTAGTAATGTATATTTGATTATTATCATTAAATCATGGACGTTAGAAAAGATTTTCCAATATTAAAACAAAGTGTAAAAGGTCAGCCCTTAATATATTTTGATAATGCTGCAACAAGTCAAAAACCACAATGTGTTTTAGATGAATTAGAAAGCTATTATAGTTCCTACAATTCAAATGTACACAGGGGGGTTCATTATTTGAGTCAAAAAGCCACAGAAAAATACGAACAAGCAAGAACTACAATTCAGGAATTTATAAATGCACGTTTCAATAGAGAAGTGGTGTTTACAAAAGGAACAACAGATGGTATAAATTTAGTTGCAAACTCTTGGGGGTTATCAAACCTTTGTGAAGGTGATGAGGTGTTAATTTCTGCCATGGAGCACCATAGCAATATTGTGCCTTGGCAAATGTTATGTGAGAAAACTTCAGCTAAATTAGTTGTTGCTCCAATTGATGAATCTGGTGAATTAATTTTATCAGAATATGAAAAATTAGTTTCAGCAAAAACCAAACTTGTAGCAATAACCCATATATCAAATACACTTGGAACCATCAATCCAATTAATAAATTGATTGAAATTGCTCATAAAAATGATGCTAAAATTTTAATTGATGCTGCTCAATCAGTTCCTCATTTAGCTGTAGACGTTCAGCAAATGAATTGTGATTTTTTTGTTTTTAGTGGGCATAAGTTATTTGCTCCTACAGGAACTGGTGTGCTATATGTAAAAGATGAATTATACAGTAAAATGTCTCCTTACCAGGGTGGAGGTGATATGATAAAAGAGGTCTCTTTTGAGAAGACAACATACAACCAACCACCACAAAAATTTGAGGCAGGAACACCAAATATCGCAGGTTTTATTGGACTAAAAAGAGCTGTTGAATATGTTCAAGAAGTTGGTTTAGACAACATATTTGCTTATGAGACCAAGCTGCATGATTTCGCTTTTGATGAAATGAGTAAAATTCCAGAATTAAGATTTATAGGAACGGCATCAAAAAAAGCAAGTGTTATTTCGTTTTTAATTGGAGAAACTCATCCATTTGATATTGGTACTTTATTGGATCAATTAGGTATTGCAATTCGAACAGGACATCATTGCACTCAACCTTTGATGGATTGGTATAATGTTCCAGGAACTGCAAGAGCAAGTTTTTGTTTTTACAATACAGAAGAAGAAATAGAGTTTTTTATAAAATCTCTTAAAAGATGCGTTAAAATGTTGGTTTCATAGAGTTTATAGAAACCTACAACTCATCAGTGCAGTGTCGTCCATGATTTCATTGTGTCTTTTAAAAACATTTAACTCGTCAAATATTTTGTTGTCAATTTCTTGAACAGAATCGTGAAAATTGTCTTGAATTACATTTATTAAATTGTCAGTTTCAAAGGCTTCACCCATTGGATTTTCTAATTCAACAATTCCATCTGTATAGCATACAAGAATGTCATTTTTATCAATGTTAATTTTCTCAACATTTATGGAAGGTATTTTATCTAGCATTCCAAGGCCAATACATCCAGAGCTTAAAAACTTTGCTTCTTTTCCATTGCATAGTATTGGGTAGTTGTGCCCAGCATTAATGTACTGAAGTGTCATGTTCTGACAATTGTAGTGTCCCACAAAAAAAGTTATAAATTTTTCTCCTTTAGCTGCGTTGTTTACATCGTCATTTAATTCGTAAACTAAATCTTTTAGGCTCATGTTTTTATGATTGTATTTAACATTTGCTCTGAGTTTAGCTTGAAAATTACTCATTAACAATGCGGCAGAAACCCCTTTGCCTGAAACATCAGCAATACAAAAGAGATATTCTTCATTATTTAGAGGTATGAAGTCATAATAGTCTCCACCGACTAAATGTTTTGTTTCATAACGGGCAGCAACCTCAATCCTATTGTTTGATGGTAGATCAGTAGGGAATAATAGTTTTTGCATTTCTGCAGCAACAGCCATTTCTTTTTTTTGAATTTCCTGTTCAACTAGAGCTTTGGAAAAACGCTTATTTTCAACAGCAACAATTACAATATTTGTTAAAGTTTGAATAAAAGACATGTGCTTAACTGATGGGTTTATTTTGATGACATCTACGTTAAGTTCTCCAATAAGTAGATATGCTAATGGGATTTTTTTGTGAATAATTGGGATTACAATATCAAAAGAGTTCAATGTTTCTTGAGATGAAGATTCGATTACCGTAATTTCTCTAATGTGAATTAAGTCAGTGTCAATTTGAATTTTTTTATTTAGCCCTTTTGCACCAAAATGTAGAATACAACTCCATTTTTCATGGTCGTAGGCATACAAGATTAATTTAGATATTCCGAGTTGTTCCCTGAGAATGTACTCGAAAATTTTTAATATGTTTTGAATGGAGGCATTGTTATTAATGCCATTGGTTATTTCCAGTAATGAATTTAATTTAAACTCATTAAGCTCAAGCTTAGCAACTAACTTACTTATTTTTTTTTCTGCCATTTAAAAAAATATCACCTAAAAATACTAAAGTTATCTATTTAAGACTCTTTTAACTCTTCTTTTATGCGTTTGCTTTATTGTATTTTATGTAAAGATGCTTACATTTGCCTCCCGAATAAAAAATTAATAATTAATAAACACTGATCCATGTACGCAATTGTAGAGATAGCAGGGCAACAATTCAAAGTTGAAAAAGATCAACGTTACTTTGTTCATCAACTAGATGGTAAGCCAGGTCAAAAGATTTCTTTTGATAAAGTTTTACTTTTAGATGATAACGGAAAAGTTTCTGTTGGCGCCCCAGCTGTAAGTGGTGTTCAGGTTACGGCCAAAATTGAACAACACTTAAAGGGAGACAAAGTAATTGTCTTCAAAAAGAAAAGAAGAAAAGGCTATAAAGTTAAAAACGGTCACAGACAACGTTTAACTGAAATCTCAGTTCAAGAAATTGGTAAGAAAGCAGCGCCAAAAAAAGTTGCAGCCAAAAAGACTGAAGAGGCACCAAAAAAGGAAGTAGCAGCTAAAAAAACAACTAAAGTTTCAAAGCCAGCTGCAGCCAAAACTGCTAAAGCAACAACAGCAAAGAAAGCAGCGCCAAAAAAAACGACTAAGAAAGAAAGCTAAGCTTTCCAATCATAATCATAAAAATTATTTAAAATGGCACATAAAAAAGGAGCAGGTAGTTCGAAAAACGGTAGAGAATCAGAATCGAAACGATTAGGAGTTAAGATTTATGGTGGGCAATTAGCAGTTGCTGGTAACATTATCGTTAGACAAAGAGGTACTAAACACAATCCAGGTGAAAATGTAGGTATGGGCAAGGATCATACTTTATTTGCACTAAAGAACGGAACTGTTGAATTCAGAAAAAGAGCAAATAACAAATCTTTTGTTTCTGTTACACCATTCGAGGCGTAATTTTCGGATTCTTTATATTTTAAAAAGCGTCCATATGGACGCTTTTTTTTTATCCATTCATTAATTATGTTATGGGTATTTTTAATAGCTTAGGCATAAAATTTTCAACAGAAATCACAAATGTTAGAAATTCAAAAAATCAGAGAAAATAAAGACTTTATCATCAATAAGTTCAATGATGTAAGAAAGATTGATTTAAAAATAACCATTGATGAAATCTATAAACTCGATGAACAAAAAAGGGAAACCCAATTAAAATTGGATTCTTCACAGGCAGATCTAAATTTAATTTCTAGTAAAATCGGTGAACTCTTTAAAACAGGGAAAATTGATCAAGCAAATGAGCTTAAAAATCAAACTTCTTTAATAAAGGAAGAAATTAAACAAAAAAAAGAGAAGTTTTTAGAACTTGAGTCTTCAATACATGACTTATTTTGTTTGATTCCAAATATTCCAAATGAGTCGGTTCCCCCTGGAGTTTCTGAGAATGATAATGAAATTGTATCATCCAGTAAAATTGAAAAGGGAATGTTTAAGTCTTTTGTTCCTCATTGGGACTTATGCCAAAAATACGATCTTATAGATTTTGAATTAGGAGTTAAAATATCAGGAGCTGGTTTTCCTGTGTATAAAGGAAAAGGAGCAAGACTACAAAGAGCTTTAATTAATTTCTTTTTGAATGAAGCTTCAAAAATGGGTTATGAAGAATTAATGGTGCCCCATTTGGTAAACGCAAAGTCAGGTTTCGGAACAGGTCAATTGCCAGACAAAGAAGGTCAAATGTATCATACTGAATTAGACGATCTATATCTCATACCAACAGGTGAAGTCCCAATTACAAATATTTACAGAGATGTAATTGTTAATGTTAAAGATTTTCCAATCAAGCACGTTGGATATACTCCATGTTTTAGAAGAGAGGCAGGGTCTTATGGTAAAGAAGTAAGGGGATTAAATAGGCTTCATCAATTTGATAAAGTTGAAATTGTTCAAATCACACATCCAAGTTCAAGTTACAAGACATTGCAAGACATGGTGAGTTATGTAGAGTCTTTACTTATTAAACTAGAACTTCCGTTTAGAAAATTAAAGCTTTGTGGTGGAGATTTAGGGTTTACTTCTGCCCTAACTTTTGATTTAGAAGTATACTCCCCAGGTCAAGATAGATGGTTAGAGGTTAGTTCAATTTCAAACTTTGAAACTTTTCAAGCAAATCGTTTAAAATTAAGATTTAAAGAAGAAAATAAAACAAAACTAGCTCATACTCTAAATGGTAGCGCATTAGCTTTACCAAGAATAATGGCATCATTATTGGAAAACAATCAAGACGATAACGGAATAGCTATTCCTAAAGCCCTTGTGCCTTTTACAGGGTTTGATAGAATTAACAATTAAAGGTAATGCGAATTTGTTTTTTTTTCATTGTACTACTCACCCTAAACTCCTGCTCTTCTTCGAGTGGTAAAGAGATCAATAATCAACTGTTTAAATTAAGTTCTCTTAAAAGTATTTTTAATCAAATTGAGATTGATAATTTCGAAAAAGCATGTGATGGGTATTATGAAAATATGAATTTAATTAAGCTTAATTGCTTAGATAGCATTTCAAATAATTTTGTTAATTCAGTTAATCGTTATAAAGTCATCAAAAAATCAAAGGATTCATTTATTTTAAATTATCAGTTACTTTCAAAAAACTTGACACTAGAACAAACACAACTTCACTTTTTAGAGCAAGACATAACTAATGATTTAATTCCACTAGATTCCATAGTATTCTTTTTAGAAAAGGAAAAACAGAATTTAAATACAATAAGTGATGAAATGAACAATGTTGTAAGTTTATATGATGAGATAATCAATACTCATGATAGTTTATACCTCGTGATTAAAGAATTAGCAAAAAACAATTGCTATTGAATTATTTAAATCAAATATTAACAGTAGTTACCCTTACGCTTCATTTGGGCTTTTATGCACAAAATTCAGCACAGGATATAAGAATAGCTAATAATTATTTTATATCAGGTGAGTATGATAAGGCAGTAATGTACTATGATAAAATTAGTCAAGACGAAATAACAATAAAAGAAATTTATAATTATTATAGATTGTGTCTTTTAGAATTAGAAAGATTTAAAGATGCTGAAAGACTATGTAAATCAGTTATTAAAGCCAATTCTGAAAACTTATCATATAATGTTGATTTAGGATTAGTTTATGATAAATGGGAGAAAATTCAAAAGAGAGATCAGCAATTTTCGAAGTCAATTGACTTAATTCAACCTAAAACTAATTATTCTCAAATTTCTGCTCTAGCATTTGCTTTTGAGAAAATAGGAGAATTAAATTATGCAATACAAGTATATACAGCTGGAAACAAATATAACCAGACAAATCCCTATGCATTTCATCAAAAACTAGCCTACATCTATAATAAACAGGGAGAAATTCAAAAAATGATTGACATTTTTTTAGAATTAATAAAACAAAGTGAAGGTTTTCTTTCTGTTGTTCAAAGTGGGCTTTCTAATGGGATAGATTTTAACTCTGATTTGAAGGCAAAAGATTTGTTGCGAAAATCTTTGCTAAAACAAGCCCAGCTAAACCCTAGAAAAATAATATATACAGAACTTTTAGCATGGTTTTACACTTTAGAATCTAATTATGAAAGTGCATTAGTACAGGTTAGATCATTAGATAAAAAACAAGATAAAAACGGAGCAAGAATTATGGAGCTTGGACTTACAGCTTTAAATAATGATGTATATGATGTTGCTATAAAATGCTATGATGAAGTAATAGCCTCATCTACAAATAAAGAACTAATATATAGGGCTGAAAACAAACGGCTATTGACTTTTAAACTGAAAATAATCAATGGTGTTGAAATTGATGAGGGTGAATTATTAGTTCTTAAGAACAATTATATAAAGTTGTTAGATCAGTATAATAAGAGTGGGAATTTATATTCTGTTAATAAGAGAAAATTTGAAGTTCTAAAACAGCTCGCTGATTTAGAAGCCCATCATTTAAAAGAATATTCTTTGGCAAATAAGCACATTAAAGAGGCCATTAGTCTATCAGGTATTGATGATTCAAAAAAAGGAGAATTAAGACTAGAATTAGCTGATATTTTAGTTTTACAAAATAATATTTGGGAAGCATCATTGTTATATCTAAAGATTGAAAAACAATTTAGCAATGACCCTATTGGACATGAAGCAAAATTTAGAAATGCTAAAGTATACTACTTTACTGGCGAATTTGATTGGTGTCAAGCTCAATTGGATGTGCTAAAGGTATCTACTTCTAAGTTGATAGCAAACGATGCATTAGAGCTTTCTTTGTTAATTACTGACAATTATAACATGGACACCACCGCCTCAACTATGCAAATTTTCGCAAAAGCTGATATGTTTAAATCTCAATATCAATATGACCAAGCGTTGGTTTATTATGATTCAATAATAAATAATTACAAAAACCATAGTTTAAATGATGATGTTTTATTTAGAAAAGCTGAAATCAACATATTAAAACACGAGTACAGTAATGCAATACAGAATTTAGAACATTTACTGGATAAATACCCCAACTCTTTATTGATTGATAATAGCTTGTTTCTTTTAGGAGACATTTACCAATCTAAAATAAAGGATATTGAAAAAGCTAAAGGTTATTATAAGACTTTATTATTTGATCATTCTGGAAGTTTATTTGTTGTTGAGGCTAGGAAAAGATTTAGAAAACTTGCAGGCAGTACGAACGAAATGATAAATAAAAATTCATAATTATGATATTATACAATGTGACTATTAATATTGATTATGCTGTTGAAGAAGAATGGTTGAGTTGGATGAAAAAAGTACATATTCCTGATTTGATGGAGACAGGTCTTTTTTTAGATAGTAAGCTAAGTAGAATACATGCAGATGAAGAAGGAGGAAAGTCATATAGCATTCAATATTTACTTAGGAACTGGGACGACTATAATGCCTATTTAAATGATTTTGCAGAAAAATTTCAAATGGAACACTCCCAAAAATATGCAAATAAATTTGTTGCATTTCGTACAATTTTAGAAGTAGTACATCACATGAAAAGTGAATAATTTTTTTCATACACCAAGCCCTATTCAGCGTCTAAATTTAGCTGCATTTGGAATTACAAAACATGAGGTTTGGGTAAAAAGAGATGATTTAATTCATCCCATTGTTTCAGGAAATAAATGGAGAAAGCTAAGTGATAACATTGATGCTTTTTTGAACTCAAGCCATTCTAATGTAGTTTCAATGGGGGGGGCTTTTTCAAATCACTTGTTGTCCTTGTCATATATTTGTGATAAATACAAAATTCCTAATAGTTTAATCGTAAGGGGAGAAAGACCAATTAAATTAAATGACATTCTATTGTCTTGTCAAGATTATAATACGAATCTTATTTTTACAGAAAGAAGACAGTATTCTAATGAAAGTTGGATAAGAAGTTTTATAGATAAGAAGTTCAATAATTATTTTTTCATTCCTGAAGGAGGAGCCAATCAATTTGGTATTAAGGGGTGTGCTGAAATAGTTAAAGAAATTGATCAAGACTTTGACGAAATATATTGTGAAATTGGCACAGGGGCTACTTTTATGGGTATTGCTTCAGCTCTAAGTAATAAACAAAAAATTATTGGAGTAGTGGTATTAAAAGGAGCTAAAGAAATTGCAAATAGTCTAGCTATTCAATACCAAAATATTTTTGCAGAGAAGATGTTTTCCAATGCGTCTTTTTTGCATGACTATCATTTGGGTGGTTATGCAAAAAACAGTGCTAAACTGATTGAGTTTATGAGAGTTTTTTATTCTCAGACAGGCATTATGACAGACCCCATATACTCTGGTAAGTTGTTTTATGCTTTGGTTGATCAATTGTCTAAACAAAGCAATCAACCTGCAAAAAAAATTATTGCTCTTCATTCTGGTGGTTTAGCTGGAATTAAAGGGTTTGAGCAAAGATATAAGCTTTCTATATTTCCAGATTAGTTTTTTAATACAGTTATTTTTTCATATTTTATGTTAAAATTCATTTTATGAAAACATCTTTTCTTATTGCAGTCCTAACTTTATTATTTTCTACTTTTTATGGACAATACTACTATACACCTAATTCAACTCAAAGTAATCCAGGAGGGTTAAATACAGACAGTGAATACCCATCTACGTCAGCTTCTTTCGCTTCAGGATGGACAACAATTTTGCCTGGAAGTAATGTTTCTCCAGCTTGGTCATCAATTGAAACAATTCCTTTCACGTTTAATTTTAATGGCTCAGTAGTAACTCAATATAAAGTTTCATCTTCTGGGGTTTTAACTTTTACAACAACTGCTGGGGTTGTCCCTTTTTACGCCAATGCTTCAATTCCTGATCCAGTGATTCCTAATAACTCAATCATGATATGGGGAATTCAAGGTGTTGGTTCAAATGATGAAATTTTGACCAAAACATTTGGAAACGCTGGAGCTCAGCAACATTGGATATTTTTTGCCTCTTATGAAGCTGGTGGCAGTTGGAGTTATTGGTCAATTGTTTTAGAAGAAGGAACCGATAAGATTTATATTGTTGATCAAAGACATAGTTCCAATGCCAACCCTCAAGTTACAGCGGGTATACAAATTGATAATAGTACTGCAATTATGGTTGCAGGCTCTCCACAATTGACTAATGTTGCTGGAACAAGTGCAACACCATCTGATAATTATTACTATGAATTTATTTATGGCCAGCAAAATGCTATTGATATGTCAGCTGTTGAGCTATTGACTTATCCGTATCTTAAATTATCAGATGCACCTTTTACAATTGAATGTGTTTTAAATAACCTAGGAACTGATACTGTAAACTCTATAGATATTAATTATTCAT
>JBELEU010000033.1:0-14324 GCA_042093455.1 Crocinitomicaceae bacterium
TAAATACCATAAAACAAATTTTCGACAAATATACAAAATTCCTAATTCTAGTCTAGAATATAAAAATCATTGAAAAATATTTCATAATTATCCACTTTCTTTTCCAAGTAAAGTTCTTTTAAATTGTCGGCTGTAATGATGAAATATTTTTGCTTTTGTAAACTAACTAACGGACCCTTATTAACCTTAAATGCTGTAAAATAATCCATCGCATCTGATAAATCCTTGAAAGATTTAACAAAAATCATTTGATCAGAAGTATTTAAAAAAGTATTAGACGTTTTTAAATTGTCTTTCATAAAAGATGACTTGTTAAAATTCGCAATGGTGTTTTTAGATTTTACTAAATCTACTGTTCCCTTAGGAGCATACAAAAGAAAAAAGTGTGGTTTCTTTGGAGTAAATGTGAAATTGGTTTTTCCAGATGTTTTTTGATTTTCAGATTTTGAAGACAACAGTTTCATTAAAATTTCATCTGCGTGTTCACCTGAAGTTGAACCTCTACATTCATTGGAAACCCTTTTTAAAACCTGGATTAGAATCTCTAAACTATCTGAATTATTGTTGGTTTTTCCAATTGCATAAGCATTTAACATGGCATACTTACAATACAAAGGATTTAGCGTGTCTTTAAGTTTTTCTTCTGAAAGGTTGATTACATTAGAATATTCTCTTTTTTGAAATTCCTCAAAGAGTAGGGAATATTCTTTTTGTTCCTTCAAAATTTGTTTTTCTTGATCTTTAGATGAAGAAGGATCAATTAATAGCTTTGCATAATTGCTTTTAGGGTAATTTTTTATTAGCGTTTGCTTGGCCTCCTCTTTTAAATTAGTATTCCCTTCAGTATCATGAATAAGGTATAATTCATAAAGTGCTGCAATAGATTTATCAGCTGGTTGATATTGGTCAACTATTCTATTAAAATTCTTTTTTGACTCCTTTAGATTTATGATTTGATAATGATGCAGAATACCAATATCAAATAAAGCATTCAATGTATTTACTTTAAGAGAATCCATATCGGAAATACTCTTACAAGGTAATTTACTAATCAAATAATCAACACTTATTTCTTCAGAAGAGTTAATTGCAGAATCTTCTTCGTCCAATTGGTTATTAAAACTTGCCTTAATTGACCTTCTCCAATTGTCTTCTAACTTACGCTCTCCCCATATTCTTAAGAAATCATTGTATCCAATTCCTTTCAGGTTTTCATCCCATAGAAATATGGTTGATGATGCTGTAACAACACTTGGCATGTTTATGATTCCATATGGTCCGTTAGATGCCTTTTGCGCTTCTTTAATTTCTTTGGCTTTTTCAAGTTTATCAATGTAATCCAACATGACATCTGTTAATTCTGATTCTGACATATTACACATATTTAAAATGCTATCGTTTTCAGTAATTATTTCATTCGATGTATTCCAGTTGCTTAATAATTTATGGTTCTGTGTTACGTATAAATAATTTTTATCCTGAATATTAATGATTTTTGTTGCTGTGTCGAAATACAAATAAGCTGGTTTATAATCTTTAGAAATATAATACCAGTCTGCCAACCCAATTAACGACTTAACTTTTTGTGACGGGTTGGTTTTGCTTGTATTTATAGACATGTGAAGATATTCAATCCCTAATTCCTCTTTTTTTTCTTTAAAAGCTATTTCGGCTAATGCATAATATATTTGGTCAAAAAAGTCAATGTTTTTATCATCTTTAAGCATTTTTAGCAACTGCTGTTTAATTGCTTTTGTATCTCCATCACTGAATGATAAAGCCCTGTTTATTTTGGCCTGAAAAGCCATTTCATAATCTGGATTCATCTCAATAACATTATTGTACAATTCCGATGCTTTAAAATCTCCTTCTCTATGGTAAAGTTGAGCAAGAATAAAAATCATTCTTGCCTTAAAAGATTTCTTCTGTTTCTTTTGAATTGCAAGATTAAGGCTTGCCTTGGCGTTATCTACCTGATTACTTTTTAAATATAAATCCGCAAGGACTGGATAAATAGATGAAATTAGTTCCTCCGAAATTTCAATGCCATTGTCTTCTAAGTATTCTTTTCTTTCAACATAACTGACTGCTAGTCTAAGTTTATCGGTAAAAGTTAATTTTTCATCCTCCTCCTCTTCTGAGCTTTGTTGTTCTTCAAATAAGTCAATCAAACTTAACAAGAGCTCTTCAGCTTCATCAAAAGCCTGCATTTCAATTAATACTTTCGCCTTCCAAAACTGACTTTCAAATAAAGATTCTTCAATTGGATAATGATTAATTACATATTCAAAAGTGTTTAATGCTTCTGGATAATCTTTTTTATAAAACTGTGCAACACCTATTGTCATCCAATTATCATCAATCCACTTGCACCATTCCTTATTTCTATTTCTACCTTTTTTCGAATTGGGCATTCTGTTTTCAACGATTACCAATTCACATTTTCTGATTGCAGTATCCATTGGAGCATACCAGTTTTTCGATTCTTCAACTGATGGTAATGGATACAATGGTAAAATTTCATTGTAATCTTCAGTTCTTTCATACAAAAAGGTTGATTTGGTTTCTTTGATTATTTCATTGGCATTGAAATAACCGTTATACTTTGCACTTATATTATGAACTGTTCTAGTGAGCACAGTGTTTTTTTCTGTGCTACAGCCAATAACAACTGAAATACCCATAAAGAATATTATGTTGAGTTTTTGCTTGTATAACATTTGAATAATCAAGTTGCAATATTAACTACAATGCTTTAAACTTATTGTATATAGTTAAAAGTTTTAAGATATATATTGAGATATTTGTAGTTATATTTGCTTCATATGCCTAAAAAGAAAAAAGAGCCATCAAGGTTTAAGCGTTTTTTAATTGATTTCCAAAGAAAAAAAAGAATCGTGGTTTTGGATAAGGTGAGTTTTGAAGAAAAAAGAGTGTTCAACGTGTCAAAATTTTCGCTTTTGGTATATAGCTCTTTCGTTATTATTGCTTTACTCTTTTTATTTTTTTTACTGATTTCAATAACGAATTTAAAAACATATATACCCGGTTTTCCCAATCCAATAGAACAACAATCTGCTATAGATAAGCAAATTACAATTGACATGAAGCTTGAAGAGATACTTAGCATGAAAGTTGTTGAAGATCAATATTTCACTAATTTGAAACAACTATTGAATGGCTCTGTGCCCACAACCGCTATTGACTCATTTAAGAAAGAATTTCAAAAAGTTGACCCAATTATTAATGATAAAATTACTGAAACAGAAAAATCATTGCGAGAAAAAGTGAAGAAAAGAGAGAAGTATGAGATTGATGTATTTCAAGGGGGTGCTTTAAGTAATGAAGTATTACCGGAAGTCCTATTATACCCCCCTATTAAAGGGGAGGTTACAAACAAAATGAACATTTCAACTGGTCATTATGGAGTTGATGTAATTGCCCCAAAAAATGAGGCAGTTATGTCAATATTAAAAGGTACTGTTGTTTACAAAAGCTGGTCACCAGATGATGGTCATGTTATTCATATCCAACATAAAAAAAATCTTTTATCAGTGTATAAGCACAATTCACAAATTCTAAAACAAACTGGAGAAACTGTTGAAGCCGGAGAACCCATCGCAATTGTTGGTAATAGTGGAAAACTTTCAAAGGGGTTGCATTTACACTTTGAATTATGGCATAATGGGTTTGCAATTGACCCTGAAAAGTTCATCAATTTCAAATAAAGTTTTTTTTTAGTGACTTTATAACTAAATTTGCAATCCATTTTTAATGATGAATGATTTAAAAGATTTTATAGTTCCTTTTTCGAGCTTAAAAAACGGCAGCAATCATTTGACATTTGATTTGGACAAAAAGTTCTTTGAAGCATTTGATTTTTCTGAAGTAAATGATAGTGAAATTTCAGCTATTGTTGACTTTAGAAAAGAATCCAATTTATTTGATTTAAGAATAGAATGGTCTGGAAATTATCAAACAATTTGCGATCGCTGCATTGGGGAACTTTCAATAAAATCTAATGAAAAATTTAGACGAATAGTGAAATTTTCACATGAAAAACACCCAAAAACAACTAGTGAAATAATTTTAATTTCTTACGATTCGTATGAACTCGATCTTGCTCCTCTGTTATTAGAAGAGTTTATTTTAATTTTCCCTAAAAGGAAAATTCACAAGAACAGTTCATGCGACAGTATTCAGATTAACACTGTAAATTCTTACATCATAAACGGAACGGAGTCTATTGAATTCAAAACAATTGATGAGGATTACGACCCGAGATGGGATGCTTTAAAAAAACTTAAAAACAAAGACGAATAAAACGATTAATAATTGAGATATGGCACATCCTAAAAGAAAGACTTCTAAAACAAGAAGAGACAAGAGAAGAACACATTACAAAGCTGAAACACAACAAATAGCTACATGTCCAACTACTGGAGAAGCACACCTTTATCACCGTGCTCATTGGTCTGAAGGCAAGCTTTACTACAAAGGAAAAGTTGTAATGGAAAAAGAAGCTTCTGTTTAATTCATTTTTTAGAACAAGATAATTCTTGTGAAAATTGGATTAGACATAATGGGTGGTGATTTTGCACCACAAGCTACACTTCAAGGTGCTGTTGAAGCAAAAAAAGCCCTAGATTCCAACGTTGATATTGTTTTAATTGGTGATGAAGACCTTGCAAGAAAGTGGTTGAATAATCATGGGGTTGACCCAAATAGCTTTTCATTTTTAAACGCATCTCAGGTAATTGAAATGAGTGAACACGCAACACGTGCACTCAAAAAGAAACCAGATAATAGTATTTCAGTAGGCTTTAAAGCATTAAAAGCAGGGGAAGTTGACGTACTAGCAAGCGCAGGTAACTCTGGGGCTATGCTTGTTGGGTCAATGTTTTCAGTGGGGCCAGTTTCTGGAGTAATTAGGCCATGCATAACTTCTGTATTGCCAAAAGAAAACGGAAGTGTTGGGTTAATTTTAGATGTTGGTGTTAATGCTGACTGTAAACCTGATGTACTTTACCAATTTGCTATTTTAGGATCACTTTTTGCTGAATTAGTTTATCAAATCAAATCACCAAAAGTTGGCCTACTTAATATTGGAGAAGAAAAAGAAAAAGGTAATTTATTGACTCAAGCAACACATCTTTTATTAGAAGGTGCTGACGAAGTTAATTTTATTGGAAATGTTGAAGGAAGAGATTTATTTAATGATAAAGCCGATGTTGTCATTTGTGATGGATTTACGGGTAATGTTGTATTGAAGCAAGCAGAATCATTTTATGAATTAATTGCAAAACGTGGCTCTTTAGATGATTATTTCAGTAGATTTAACTATGAAAACTATGGTGGAACACCTGTTTTAGGCGTTAATGGAAATGTCTTAATAGGACACGGAATAAGCAGCCCAAAAGCCATCAAAAATATGATATTATTAGGAAGGGATTTAGTAAATGCTAAACTTACTGATAAGATTAAAACAGCATTTAAATGAAAAATATTCAAGCAGCAATTACAGCCGTACATGGGTCAGTTCCAGAGAAGGTCCTAAGCAATTCTGATTTAGAAAAAATGGTTGACACCAACGATGAATGGATTGTTACTAGAACTGGAATTAAAGAAAGAAGAATTGTAAGTGACGGAACTACTCTTTCGGACTTAGGTACTGATGTAGTCAAAGGCATATGCGAAAAAAGAGGGATTTCCCCCCTTGAAATTGACATGATTATAGTTGGCACAGTAACAGGGGATCATCGCTTTCCAAGTACTTCTAATTTAATTTGTCACAAAAGTGGTGCAACAAACGCATGGGGGTTTGATGTAAGTGCTGCCTGCTCTGGATTTCTTTACACATTAATTACAGGTCAACAATTTATTGCGTCAGGACAATGTAAAAAGGTAGTAGTAATTGGAGGTGATATTATGTCATCTATCGTTAGCTATGAAGATCGAAACACTTGCGTCATTTTTGGCGATGGTGCCGGTGGAGTCTTACTTGAGCCTAATGAAGAGGGCAATGGAATTATTGATTCTATATTAAAAGCCGATGGCTCTGGAAAAGAATTTTTGATTCAAAAAGCTGGAGGTTCAGCATTCCCAGTAAATAAAGAAAATGTTGGAACACCTGAGACTTTTGTCTACCAAGAAGGTCGTTCTGTTTTTAAATTCGCAGTTACCAATATGGCTGATGTTTCGGCTGAAATTATGGAGAAAAACAATCTTACTGGAGAAGATGTAGATTGGCTAGTTCCGCATCAAGCAAATTTAAGAATCATTGATGCTACGGCAAATAGAATGGGTCTTACTAAGGATAAGGTCATGATTAATATAGCGAAATACGGAAATACGACATCTGGAACAATTCCACTTTGCTTATGGGAATGGGAAAATCAACTTAAAAAAGGAGACAACATAGTGTTGGCTGCATTTGGGGGTGGATTTACTTGGGGAAGTGTGTATTTAAAATGGGCTTACTAGTTTTTTTTTTGAGCTGTAAATCGAATTATTGTTAACTTAGATTTCTCATATTATTAATATTGTAAAAATGGATATTACTGAAATACAAGATTTAATCAAGTTTGTTGCTAAAGCAGGAGTTAATGAAGTTGAAATTGAAAAAAAAGATTTTAAGATTGTCATTAAATCTGATTATTTAGCTAAGAAAAAAACAAATTTTAAAGAAGAAACAACCATAGTACAGCAAACTGTACCGGTTGCTCAAATGGGGGCCATGGCTGCTCCTGTTGCGGCTCAACCAGCTGTTGAAGTTCAGCCACCTGCTGCTAAAAGTGAAGCTCCAGAAGAAAATAGCAACTTAGTAACCATCAAAGCTCAAATGCTTGGAACTTTTTATCGTGCTCCAAGTCCTGATAAACCTTCTTTTGTTGAAGTTGGCTCTTCATTTAACGTTGGTGATAAATTATGTGTTATTGAAGCAATGAAGCTTTTTAACGAAATTGAAGCTGAAATATCTGGGAAAATTGTAAAGGTATTGGTTGACGATGCTTCTCCAATTGAATTTGACCAGCCATTATTCTTGGTTGATCCTTCTTAAGTAAGGACTAAAAACAACAACATGTTTAAAAAAATATTAATTGCAAATAGAGGTGAAATAGCTCTAAGAATTATTAGAACCTGTAAAGAAATGGGAATTAACACTGTTGCTGTTTACTCAACAGCAGACAGAGATAGTCTTCATGTTAAATTTGCCGATGAGGCTGTCTGTGTTGGACCTCCTTCAAGTACAGATTCATACTTAAATATTCCTAGAATTATTGCTGCTTGCGAAATTACAAATGCTGATGCTGTTCATCCTGGCTATGGATTCCTTTCCGAGAATGCGAATTTTTCAAAAATTTGTAAAGACAATGGCATTAAGTTCATTGGAGCATCTCCTGAAATGATTGACGAGATGGGGGATAAAGCCTCTGCTAAAGCAACTATGTTAAGAGCTGGCGTACCATGTGTCCCTGGGTCTCCTGGATTACTTAAAGATCTTGCACACGCAAAAGCAACGGCTTTAAAAGTCGTATATCCAGTAATGATTAAAGCTACTGCTGGTGGTGGTGGTAAGGGGATGAGAATTGTTTGGAGTGAAGAAGAAATGGAAGAACATTGGAACTCAGCAAGACAAGAATCCAAGGCAGCATTTGGAAATGATGGAATGTACATGGAGAAATTCATTGAAGAGCCTAGACACATTGAAATTCAAATTGCTGGAGATAAATTTGGCAATGCTTGTCATATGTCTGAAAGAGATTGCTCTATTCAAAGAAGACATCAAAAGCTTGTAGAAGAGGTTCCTTCTCCATATATGACAACTAGACTACGTAAAGCTATGGGTAAAGCTGCTGTTAAAGCAGCCAAAGCAGTTAAATATGAAGGTGTTGGTACAGTAGAGTTTTTAGTTGATAAAAACAGAGATTTCTATTTTATGGAAATGAATACCAGAATCCAAGTTGAACATACAATTACAGAAGAGGTAATCAATTACGATTTAATAAAAGAACAAATTAAATTGGCTGCTGGTGAAAAAATTAGCGGAAAAGAATATATTCCTCAAATGCATGCTATTCAGTGTAGAATCAATGCTGAAGATCCGGAAAAAGAATTTAGACCTTCTCCTGGTAAAATTACTGATTACCATGAGCCTGGTGGCCATGGGGTTAGAATTGACACACATGTTTATGCGGGCTATGTGATTCCTCCATATTACGATTCTATGATCTCCAAACTAATCACCGTTGCTCAAACACGTGAAGAAGCTATAAATAAAATGAGAAGAGCTTTAGAAGAATATATTATCGAGGGAATAAAAACAACTATTCCATTCCATCTACAACTTATGGATGATGAAAAGTTTTTGGAAGGTGATTTTACAACGAAATTTATGGATACTTTTGAGTTGAAGTAGTTTATCCTTTTAGAACTTTTTCCAGGACATTTATAGCATCGTTAACGGAGTTAATCTTTTCAACTCTAAATAGTAATTGGTTGTTTTTTTCCTTTATTTGAATGCCTTTATTGTACTTCTGAGTGAATTTTAAAATAGAAGAAAAAATTTCACTTTGATAGTACTTTGAACTCTTATTCAGTATAAAAGTCCCTATCAGCAGATTATTTCTAAGTCTAAGTTTTTCAAATCCTAATTCTTTTGCTATTTGCCTGAGTTTGACCGTAAAAATTAGCTCCTCGGTTTTTGATGGTATAGATCCAAATCTATCAACCATTTCCTGTTTGTATTTCTCTACTTCTTCAGGCTCTTTGAGTTTATCAAGACTTTTATACAACTCTATCCTTTCGTTAATTTCATTGACATAGTCATCTGGAATTATGAGTGATAAATCTGTTTCCAAAATACAGTCGTTTAAATATTCTTGACTGTTTAATTCTTCTTGAAAGACTTCTTTAAATTCGTTCTCTTTGAGCTCTTGAATGGCTTCGTCTAGAATTTTCTGATAAGTATCAAACCCAATTTCACTAATAAATCCACTTTGATTCGCCCCCAATAAGTCCCCTGCACCTCGAATATCGAGATCTCTCATCGCAATATTAAATCCACTTCCTAGTTCAGAGAATTGTTCTATTGCCTGAAGTCGTTTTCTTGCCTCATCAGAAAGATGATGTTGTGGAGGGGTAAACAAATAGGCAAAGGCCTTTTTATTAGATCGACCAACCCTTCCCCTAAGTTGATGAAGATCGCTTAACCCAAAGTGATTGGCATTGTTAATAATTATGGTATTTGCATTGGGGATATCAATTCCTGATTCAACGATAGTGGTAGCAACTAATACATCATACATACCACTCATAAAATCTAATACAATTGCTTCTAACTTTTTACCCTCTAATTTCCCGTGTCCTATGGCGACTTTTGCACTTGGACATAATCTATTTATTAATTGCGCTACCTCGTTGATGTTTTGTACTCTATTGTGAATGAAATAAACCTGGCCACCTCTCTCTATTTCATAGTTTATAGCGTCTTTAATTGTTTCTTCAGAGAAAGTTTGAATCAGTGTATCAACAGGGAACCTATTTGGGGGAGCAGTATTTATTATTGATAAATCTCTAGCATTCATCAAGCTAAATTGTAGTGTTCTGGGTATGGGAGTAGCTGTAAGGGTTAAAGTGTCAACATTAACTTTAAGGTTTTTCAATTGCTCTTTAACACTTACCCCAAATTTTTGTTCTTCATCTACTATTAATAGGCCTAGATCTTTAAAAACAACATCTTTACTTATTAACCTGTGTGTGCCTATTAAAATATCTATTTTGCCTTCACCTAGTGCTTGGATTGTTGATTTAATATTTTTAGCTGTTTTAAATCTATTCACATAATCAATATTGCACGGAAATTCTTTGAGTCTTTCTGAGAAAGTTTTAAAATGCTGAAATGCTAAAACTGTAGTAGGTACTAAAATTGCTACTTGTTTGTTGTCAGCAACAGCCTTAAATGCTGCTCTTATGGCTATTTCTGTTTTGCCAAAACCCACATCCCCACAAATCAACCTATCCATGGGAAAAGGTTTCTCCATGTCTTGTTTTACTGCATTAGTAGAAGCCAATTGATCAGGAGTATCTTCGTAAATAAAAGATGCCTCTAACTCGCTTTGCATGTATGTGTCTTGGTTAAAGGAAAACCCTTTTTGCATTTTTCTTTTTGCATAAAGCTTTATCAAATCAAATGCTACCTCCTTGATTTTCTTTTTGGCTTTTTGTTTAGCTAAACTCCAAGCTGGTGACCCTAATTTGTTAAGAGTTGGCGCTGTACCGTCTTTTCCAGAATACTTGCTAATATTATGCAAAGAATGAATACTTATATATAGAATGTCTCCTCCTTTATAAATAAGGCGAATTGCTTCTTGTTCTTTCCCCTGTACATCAATTTTTTGAAGACCAGAAAATTCTCCAACACCATGATCAATATGAACCACAAAGTCTCCCTTTTGAAGATTGTATATCTCCTTAAGTGTAAATACCTCTTGTGTTTTATTTAGTTTTTCTTTAATTCTAAACTTGTGATACCTATCAAAAATTTGGTGATCAGAAAATGCCAAAATTTTATTCTGGTGATCAATATAACCTTCTTTAATTCCAATGTTGATAAACGAACTAATTTCTTCATGTCCTAAGTCTTTAAATATTGATCTAAGTCGTTGAATTTGGGAATCTTGTTGAGAAAAAATATTTATTTCATAACCATCTTCTTTGAACTGAATTAGTTTTTCAACCAAAAGATTGAAGTTCTTATTTACTGCAGGTTGAGGTACTTGATCAAATAGAATAATTGGTGGGTTACCTAAACTACTATCCTGGGCAATTTCAATCGTTTTAAAACTATTGATTTGAGATAAAAAATCAACTGGAGCTAAGTATAGTTCAATAGGTGAAATATGTTCAAATGTCTCTTTTTTCTTGTTGAATATTTCATTGGCTTGTTCAAAACCTTTCTCCATGTTTTTTTCTGAGTACTTGAAATCTTGAATCCAAAGAAATAGGTTGGATGGTAAATGATCTAAAAAAGAACATCTTTCAGTTTGAATGTTTTTGTGGTTTATGTTTGGAATAATTTTTACACTCTCTAAAGTTTGGATGGAAAGTTGATCACTTGAATTAAATTCTCTTATTGACTCAACCTCATCACCAAAAAACTCAATTCTGTACGGATTTTCATTACTAAAAGAATAAACATCTAATATACCTCCTCTTACAGCAAATTGTCCAGGTTGATAAACGAAGTCGACTTTTTCAAATTCTAACTCAATTAACAACTCATTAACTAAGTTTAAATCTACTTCTTCACCTGTATTAATTTGAATGGTGTTTTTTTCAAGTTTTTTCCTTGTAATTACCTTTTCAACTATTGCTTCAGGGTAGGTAACAATTATTAATTTCTTTCTTTTTTTAGCTACCAATGTAATTACTTCCGAACGCTGCAGTACGCTTGTATGGTCAATTTCTTCGATTTGGTAAGGGCGCCTGTAAGATGCTGGATAAAACAATAAAGTTGTTCCTCTTTCATTAGAAATGATATTTTCTAAATCGTTATAAAAATAAATTGCTGCCTCCTTATCTGGTAAAATAAAAAGGTGATTTCCGTTTATTTTCTGTATTACTGCATCTGATGCAAATGAGAATGCAGAACCTACGAGACCTTTGAATAAAAGATTCTTATTTTCTGATATTAACTCTTCAAATTTTGTTACAAAAGAAGCGTTTTGATAGCTTTTTCTAAAAAGATCAATTTTCACTATTCAATAATTGCTCAACGTTATCAACCATGTTTTTAGATCCTATAAAAACAGGCGTTCTCTCATGTAATTCTTTTGGTAATATATCCATTATTCTTCCAGATTCAGAAATAGCTCTTCCTCCTGATTGTTCAATTAAAAACGCCAGAGGAGCACATTCATACAATAAACGTAATTTTCCGTTAGGTGAGCTTTTTGTTGAAGGGTACATATAAATACCTCCTTTAATTAAATTTCTATGGAAATCAGCTACTAAAGAACCAATGTATCTCGATGAATAAGGTTTCTTATTTTCTGTCTCCCTTTCAGATTGACAATAAGTGATGTACTTTTTAACCCCTTCTTTAAACTCATTTAGATTACCTTCATTAACAGAATATATTCTTCCATTATTTGGTATTTTCATATTAGGGTGAGATAAAAAGAAAACTCCTATTCCTGGATCAAAAGTAAAACCATTGACTCCATTTCCTGTTGTATATACAAGCATGGTTGATGAACCGTAAATTATATACCCAGCAGCAACTTGTTCATTTCCTCTCTGTAAAAAATCTGAAATATTTACAGGTTCAGTTTCCTTAGATTTTCGTTTAAAAACACTAAAAATAGTTCCTACAGAAACATTTACATCAATATTTGAGGACCCATCTAAAGGATCAATCAATACTACATATTTGGCAGTGCTGTTAACTTCATTATTAAAAGCAATGTAAGATTCGTTTTCTTCAGAAGCTACTCCGCAAATTACACCTCTGGCCGAGAGTGCATTTATAAACTTATCATTGGCATATAAATCTAATTTTTGTTGCTCTTCTCCTTGAATATTTTCGCTCCCAACTGAACCAATAATATCAGCAGCTAAACCAGCCTTATTGATTTCGTGGCTAACTATTTTTGAAGCTAATTTTATTGCACTCAAAATTTTTGAAAGCTCACCTGAGGAGCCAGGGAAATTATTTTGAGTGTCGACTATAAACTCACCAACTGTTACATTTTTCATCACAAAAATTTTAAACAAATATCAACTATCTATAATTAAATGCGAGTTGTTTTTATAAAAAAAACTAAAAAAACTTGACTTAGTGTGTTATTTACACTAATATTGATTTTAAATCACATAAATCAATACTATGAAAACTATTAAAACGCGTTCGTTAAACGAATTAAGACAAACCAAAGACGCTCATTATATTGTACCAAAAGTAGAAAAAAACAATACTTCTTCTTCAGTATTAAATTCCTTTCTAAAAAACTTAGATGATAAAAAAGTAGAAAGAAATATTGAACAATTCATGACGTTTCTAAATAAAGAAGGGTATAAAATCATTAAAACATAACATTGAAAAAAGTTGGTAGTAAGTTAAATTTTATTGCATTATTTTTAATTGTTATTGTATTGCTTTTTGGCAATGAATCCTATGAATATAATGATATGGAATCTGATTTATTTAACAAATCAGATACTGCTTGGATGATTGTAGCCTGTGCGTTTGTTTTACTAATGACACCTGGGTTAGCCTTTTTTTATGGTGGAATGGTAAATATTAAGAGCATTATTTCCACTATGCTTCAAAGTTTTGTTGCTTTAGGAGTCATAAGTATTATTTGGGTTTTTGTAGGTTTTAGCCTGGCTTTTGGTGATAGCTATTATGGAATCATTGGTAACCCGCTCACCTATCTAAATTTTAAAGGAGTTACGTTATCGCCAAATGAAAATTTTGGCCCAACAATTCCCTTTTTACTTTTTGCTTTTTTTCAACTAAAATTTGCAATTATAACACCTGCAATAATTTCAGGAAGTTTTGCTGAAAGAATAAGGTTTAGAAGCTATATTCTATTTATGTTGCTGTTTACGCTTTTTATTTATTCCCCACTTGCTCATATGACCTGGCATCCGGATGGCTTGTTCAGAAAATGGGGTGTTCTTGACTTTGCTGGAGGAACTGTTGTTCACATGTCAGCAGGGCTTGCTGCATTATCTGGAGCATTATTTTTGGGTAAAAGAAAAAAAATTGAAACCAAGCCTGCAAATATTCCTTTTGTAATTTTAGGAACTGGTTTATTGTGGTTTGGTTGGTTTGGATTCAATGCAGGATCAGCACTTGGAGCAAATACTGATGCAGTAATTTCTTTTGCCAATACAAACCTTGCTTCTGCTTCAAGTATGGTAACTTGGCTTTTTTATGATCGTTTTTTAAACAGAAAAATGAGTGCTCTTGGAGCGTGTATAGGAGCAATTGTTGGCTTAGTAGCTATAACTCCTGCGGCTGGTTTTGTAACTCTTGGAGAAAGTGTTTTTATTGGATTTATATCTGCTATTATTAGTAACGTAGCTATAACCCTATTTAATAAAACTAAAATTGATGACACTTTAGATGTTTTTCCAAGTCATGGTGTTGGCGGAATAGTAGGTATGATTTTAACTGGTATTTTTGCAAATGATGTTGGCTTAACATCAGGAAGTTTATCCCTTTTTTATGCGCACCTTATAACAATCGCTTTAGTGGTCATTTTTACTCTAATAATGAGCTACTTTCTATTAAAAGTTGTGGACCTAATTATTCC
>JBELEU010000034.1:0-2617 GCA_042093455.1 Crocinitomicaceae bacterium
CGTGTGCTCTTCCGATCTAACTATTTCAATTCTGTATATTGAAATTGCAAACAGGCTAAACATTCCAATCAAAGGAATTAATCTGCCTAATCATTTTGTAGTAGGATATATAAATGAGAATTCATTTGGTGAGTTTAAACAACAAAACGAATACAAAAGAGCTGATGTATTATTTTACATTAATGCATTTAGCAAAGGAGTAATTCTCCAGCATGTTGATTTAGAAGATTTTCTTTCTGAAATAAAACTAGAAAATGATGAGAAATACTTTACTCCTTGTAACAATAAGGATATTTGTAAAAGAATTTTAACCAATCTAGTTTACAGCTACAAAGACTCAAAAATCAAATATCTAAAGAACGATTTACAAGAAATTATTAAATTATATAACCAATAATTTTTTTTTATTATTGAACATGCTTTATTTTTAATTAAAATGTACTGTTAAATGGGTGTTTTACCTAAATGTAAAGAAATATACAACCACTCAAAAGAACTGTTAAGAAACAATGGATTTGAGTTAATATTCTCATATTTTGGAGAATTTAGCACATCAAAAATCAATGATTTTACTTCTGATTGTGAGGAATATTTAATCACAAACCAAGAACCTAAAAGAGTCATAAAAAGTTTCTTCAATATTCTTATTGAAGGTTTGCAAAACATTAAAAACCATGGAGAATTAGCTCCAAGCGGACAACAAGTAGCCTATTGCAACATAGCATCAAATGACGAAAGTTATACAATTAGCTTTTCAAACCTTATTTTATTACAAAAATTTAAGAATCTAAAAGACGCTATTGATCGACTCAATAACGCAGATTACGATGGTGTTAAAAAAATATATTTAGATACATTAACTAACGGTGAAATATCAAAAAAAGGTGGAGCAGGGCTAGGTGTAATTACTATGGCCATTAAATCAAAAAATAAACTAATACTAGAGAGTATTCCAATGAATGAGGAATTGTCTCTTATATCAATAGAAATAAATTTGAATAAAAAATAAAGATTATGGATAACCTTATTATTGAAAGCACAAAAAGCACTCCTAAAGTAACTGGTGATACCCAAATAGGAAATTTGACTTTGAGTGGAAACCTATTTCCTGAAAATTCGATAATATTTTTCAAACCTATATACAATTGGATTACAGATTTATCAAAACAATGCAACAGTTTTGAAGTTGAATTTGAACTAAATTACATTTCATCGTCAAGCGTTATTCAGATTTTAAAAACTATGCAATTGGTTGAAGAATTAAATCCAGATAGTGAAATTAAGTTCATTTGGAAATATGAAGAGGACGATGAAGACATTCAAAAACTTGGTGAAGAATTTAATAAACTAACAAAATCACCTATGGATTTAATCTCAGTAGATGTCTAAAACTATTGTTTTAACCTGTAGTCTTGAATCCAAGTAAAAGTACCAGCATCAATCATCTCTCCCCTAACTTTTTCTGCCTTTGATCTAATTGAAAAGGACTGAAAAGACACCTTATAATACTCCCCTATCTTCCCTAAAAACAGAGCCTCATATCCTTGAACTTTTAATTCCTTCAACAATTCTATTGCGTTAGGTTCCTCAGAAAAACTTCCTGCAATCAAATGATATTTAAGGCTATTATCAACTGGCTCTTTAGCAATTGTTTTCACAATCTCTTTTGATGATTCTAACTCATTCAAAGCGACATGGTTCTCATCTGATGTATTAATGTCATTTGATTCAATTTCATCAGAAAGCGAATTACCATCTGATGTATTATAATCTTCATCCTTAGCAATAACATCAGATTCTTGATGTAGATGAATAGTATCTTCTGCTATTTCATCAATTCTTGAAATAGAATCGGCTTCAGTTATTGAAACTGGCTGAGTAGAAATTGGAATAATTGAATCTTTAAATAAGAAGAATAAAACACCTAGAGTAAATACAACCAATAGTGATCCAATTACAATTATATTTTTCTTTGAAATTGGTTTTTTCGGTTTAGATTTTTTTGGTTTTTTAGGAACTTCATCTGATTTAAATGCATAAAGTTTTCCATTCCATTTAAAAATTTTCTTCCCATTGTAAAAAGGAAGCTCTCCCACAAATTCACTAGCTATTAAATTAGCTTCCTTTACTGATTTTGCACTAATTATTGGAACTTTCAATCCATTCCAAAGCTCTGTTTTAATTTTATTTTTAGACTGTAGATCTAACTCAGCCTTATCATCTTCCGTCTTCTTACTTTCTTCTTCTTCTGCTGCCTTTGCTTTTTCAGCTTCCAACTTTGCTTGTGCTTCTGCTTTTTCACGCTCTTCTTGTTCAGCTTTGGCTTTGGCATTTGCTGCAAGTTCAAGTCTTTTTGCTTCTTCCTCTGCTGCCTTTGCTTTTTCAGCTTCCAACTTTGCTTGTGCATCTGCTTTTTCACGTTCTTCTTCTTCAGATATAGCTTTGGCATTTGCTGCTAGTTGAAGTCTTTTTGCTTCTTCCTCTGCTGCCTTTGCCTTTTCAGCTTCTAACTTTGCTTGTGCTTCTGCTTTTTCACGCTCTTCTTCTTCAGCTTTAGCTTTAGCATTTGCTGCTAGTTGAAGTCTTTTTGCTTCTTCCTCTGCTGCCTTTGCCTTTT
>JBELEU010000034.1:2717-14318 GCA_042093455.1 Crocinitomicaceae bacterium
CTTCTTCTTCTGCTGCCTTTGCCTTTTCAGCTTCTAACTTTGCTAGTGCTTCTGCTTTTTCACGCTCTTCTTCTTCAGATTTAGCTTTGGCATTTGCTGCTAGTTCAAGCCTTTTTGCTTCTTCCTCTGCTGCCTTTGCCTTTTCAGATTCTAACTTTGCTTGTGCTTCTGCTTTTTTACGCTCTTCTTCTTCAGATTTAGCTTTGGCATTTGCTGCAGTATCAAGTTTCTTTTCATTACTAAACTTTAGAATTAATCTATTGATAAATTCTTCTTCTTTTCCTTCATTAATAGATAAAAGACTATCTATTTGATTTATTTTAGAAGGTCTAAACTCTTTAAATAATGACAACAATTTATTCCTATATAAATCAATGTTTATATTCTGTTTCTTTGGATATTTTCTTCTTAATAGAGAGAATAGTTCTTGTTCGTTACCACTATATTTTTTGAATAAATCAGCTTTTTTAGTAACTAAGACAGGGTTATTGGAAGCAATTTCATCAAATGGCAGCCATAACAATTCATTACTCAACGATTTTTCATATTTCTCATTGAATTCTTTATAATCAATAACTTCAATTATGGATCGGCTGAGCTGCTGATAATCTGAGTTATCTAAAATATTTGATGAACTTAACTTTAAGGAATATTTTTGATTTAGACTACTTATTATAATATTATAATCAACCTGTTTGTTGTTTTTAAAATTAATATTTAAAAAACAATTTGAATACAATAAGAGTAGATAATCATCAAGTACATTTTTATAGTTACTTATTATCTTATCAACATCATTAACTTTTCTACTAATTTCTAATACTCTAGAAATTCTCCTTCTGTAGGGTAAAAAACTATCCATTAATAGTTTTAAATGTCATCAATGTTGATTGTTGGTCTTTCAGAGTTACGAGTTGATCTTTGGACCCAAATTGGTAAAGCAAACTTTGGAATAAACTTAACAACATTAACAATGATTTTAACAATATAATGGTATACTTCCACGGAAATATAGGATACAACTAGAATTGAGAAAGCAATTAATGAAGAAGTCAAAAGACCTATAGAAGCATTAAGTAAATTATTAAAATAGTTGCCATAACCACCAAATATACCAACAGCAGAGGGAGAGTCAATACCCACCATCATTCCAGATTGAATTGGGTTTAAAGGATTAAATGAAGCAGCATAAAACAATGCACCAATAAAGCTAATAACAGCAGTTACAATAGTTATTAAAGCCAAACATTCACCATATGTCTTTATTGCCATTGGACTAATCTCTTTATATATGTACTCCAATAACCCATTGAAATCTTTTTTCAATAAGTCATTTGACCTTTTATAAAACAATAAGGTTAGACCACAAACTGCAACAATTGAAATCAGAACTGTTATTAATGATGCTAAAACTTCTAAAACAACATAAATCACCTCCAATCTTTTAAGGTATTCAATGTAATCAGGGATACTTGAAAAAACAAAATATAAACCACCAATAAGAATCCCTACAGTAATCAACATAAAATAATAGTAAATTCCTTTATTAAAAAACAAGCCTTTATCTACAAAATCTAAGGGTTTATCGATGAATTTATTGTATAATTTTTCTATTTTTTCTTTCATAAGGCTCTTGATTTAATTGATATAAATTAAATATGTTTGTTTAATATTTCAATACTAAATATAAAAAAAAACTAAACAAAAAATAAATAATATCTAGTTTTTCAAAAAATAAGTCAC
Source organism: Crocinitomicaceae bacterium (assembly GCA_042093455.1). Taxonomy (GTDB): domain Bacteria; phylum Bacteroidota; class Bacteroidia; order Flavobacteriales_D; family Parvicellaceae. The sequence goes on from JBELEU010000034.1 coordinate 4,461, forward strand.
CTTATTGATCATTTTCCAATTTCCTCTAGTAAAATCGGGTATTTCAACAGGTAAACTACCTGAATCAACAGACTTTTTAGACAATTCAATAATGGATGACCACTCTGCTGCATCATAAACATCTTGATCTAATGGAATGCCGTTTCTTAAACAATAAATCAATCTATAATCCATAATAAAATCCATGCCTCCATGTCCACCAACCTCTTTAGCTTTTGCTTTAATATTCTTAATAACTCTAGGTTGATATTTTAACATTAACGAATCTATTTGACTTAAAGACAAAGAAACGTGAGCGCTAGGTTCAAGAGCTAGAGAGTATTTAGGATACTTCTGAATAAAACCATTGGTTCCACTCAGCGTATATAAACGAGAATAAGGTCTTGGACTTGAAACATCATGTTGTAGTAATATGGTCTTCCCTTTATGCGTCTTTATGAGAGTTGTATTGATGTCTCCCTTTTTGAAATCTATATTTTGAAACTCACTAGAATCCGAAAAATTTTCATCAACATATTTACTCATTCCAAATTGATTACTGGACATAGAGACTAAATAATTGAACTTATCTCCTCTATGTATGTTTAAAGCATGAGCAATAGGACCAAGACCATGTGTAGGGTATGTATTGCCGTCATTGACCTGTAATTGTTTAAGCCTCCAATGATCCCAATAATATGTTTCATGAAAATTTAAACGTCTTAAATCATGTATATACGCCCCTTCAACATGAATAATTTCTCCAAAAATATTGTTTTGAACCATATTTAAAGAAGTCAATTCAAAAAAATCATACATGCAATTTTCAAGCTGTATGCAATGCTTTTTTGTTTTTTCTGCAGTATTTACTAATTGCCAACATTCTTCAATTGTTAAAGCAGCAGGCACTTCCACTGCAACATGCTTATCGTGTTCCATTGCATAAACAGCAATTGGTGTGTGTAACTTCCAATTGGTACAAACATATATCAAATCAATGTCCTTTCTTTGGCAAATTAATTTCCAATCGTTTTCTTCATAAAATGGGTGAGGCAATTGAAGGTTTTTATTTTCAAAATAAGTTTTTAAAGAATTATTTACTTTATTAGAATCAATATCAGCAATAGCTACAATTTTTACATTTTGAATTTGAGGTAAACGTTCTAATGCCATACTTCCTCGATTACCAAGACCGATAACAGCAATTCTGACGGTGTCAATTTTAGGACAAGTCAAATTGAGAACAGTATTATTCTTCAGTTCAAATGTGTTATCCCATTTTTGAAATAATGAATCTGAAGAAGTTTCTTTTACTTTAAGAGTTTGAGTATTAATTGTAATCGAAAAATGAAACAATAAAACAAATAAAACATACCGCATTAGTTCATTTTTAAAGGGTAGATAAAAATAGCAAAATCTTCAAGCACAACTGGATCAATAAAATTTCAAAAAGCCGAGTTGAAGATTATGTCATCATAATTAGTTAAGAACTTTAGAGGGAGCAAATTTTGTTAAATCAATTCCTTCAACAGCTGCTTTATATTCATCAAAAGTTGGAGTTCTACCCAAAATTGTTGACAGAACAACAACTGGTGTAGAGGACAACAACGACTCACCTTTTTTCTCTCCAGAGTCTTTCACAACTCTTCCTTGAAATAAACGGGTAGATGTGGCCATAACCGTGTCACCAGGTGCTGCTTTTTCTTGGTTACCCATACACAAATTACAACCTGGACGTTCTAAATACAATATGTTTTCGTATTCTTTTCTTGCATTTGCTTTAGGAGCATTGTCATTGAATTCGAACCCAGCGTATTTAGTTAAAACTTCCCAATCTCCCTCAGACTTGAGTTCATCTACAATGTTATATGTTGGTGGGGCAACAACTAATGGAGCATTAAATTTAACTGAACCTTCTTTCGATTCAATGTTTTTTAACATTTGAGCTAATATTTTCATATCACCTTTATGTACCATACAAGATCCAACAAATCCTAAATCTACCTTTTTAGATCCTCCATAGAAGGACAATGGCCTAATACAATCGTGAGTGTATCGTTTGGATACGTCTTCATTGTTAACATCTGGATCTGCAATCATTGGCTCTGCAACAATATCTAAGTCTACTACAACTTCTGCATAATACTTTGCATTTTTATCAGGCATTAAAGCTGGTTTTTCACCAGATTTTATCTCATTGATTCTCTTATCAGCAATATTGATCAAACCTTGAAGGACATTAATTTCATTGTCCATTCCCTTATCAATCATGATTTGAATTCTTCCTTTTGCAATTTCTAACGACTCAATTAGTGTATTATTTTCAGAAATACACACCGAAGCTTTTGCTTTCATTTCAGCCGTCCAATCAGTAAAGGTAAATGCTTGATCAGAAGTTAATGTTCCAATATGAACTTCAATAATTCGACCCTGAAATACATTTTCACCTCCAAACTGTTTTAACATTTGTGATTGAGTGGCATGAACAACATCTCGGAAATCCATGTAGCTACTCATATTTCCTTTGAAAGTAACTTTTACTGACTCAGGAATGGGCATAGAAGCCTCTCCAGTAGCAAGAGCAAGTGCAACTGTACCAGAATCTGCACCAAAAGCAACTCCTTTTGACATTCTTGTATGGGAATCACCTCCAAAAATAATTGCCCAATCGTCAACCACTAAATCATTCAATACTTTGTGAATAACATCAGTCATTGCATGATAATCTCCCTCAGGATCACGAGCTGTTATTAACCCAAAATTATTCATGAAACTCATCAACTTAGGAATATTTTCTTGAGCTTTTTTATCCCAAACAGAAGCTGTATGACAACCCGATTGATACGCACCATCTACAATTGGAGAAATAACTGTAGCAGCCATCATTTCAAGTTCTTGAGAAGTCATTAAACCTGTAGTATCTTGAGAACCAACTATATTTACCTCAACTCTAACGTCAGAACCTGCATGAAGTATTTTTCCAGGTGTTGAACCAACTGCATTTTTATTGAATATTTTTTCAACAGCAGTTAATCCTTGACCTTCAATAGAGATCTCTTTTGACTTAGCATAAACTTCAGGAATATCAATTTGTAGTGCTTTACAAGCAAACGTTTGAAGCTTTTTTCCGAATACAACAGCATAAGAACCACCTGCTTTCATAAACTCCATTTTCTGAGGAGTGAAAGCTGCAGAGATATCTTTTACAACAACTCCGTCTTTATATAGCTGCTTCTCTTTGGTATTAATTGTAAAAACATCGCCAGTATTGACCTCATAAGCTTGTTCCAATACTGCTTCACCTTCTTCGTTAAGAACAGTTTTTCCATCTGCATCTTTCTTTTTGACCCAATTTTTAAGATCTAAACCAATGCCTCCCGTTACACTAACTGTTGTTAAAAAAATTGGAGAAATTCCATTTGTTCCTGCTACTACTGGAGCGTAATTAATGAACGGAACGTACTTACTAAATTGCTTGCCTATCCACAATGCAACATTGTTTACTCCTGACATTCTTGATGAACCAACTCCCATAGTTCCTTTTTCAGCAGTTAACATCACCTTCTTATCAGGATGTTGATTTTGAATTGACACTAATGCTTCTTGTTGCTCTTTATTGTGTTCAAACAAACACTGACCATGCAATTCTCTATCAGATCTTGAATGTGCATCTGAACCAGGCGATAATAAATCAGTAGAAATATCACCAATACCCGCAACAAAAGCTACCACATCTATTTCTTCTTCTACGTCTGGTAACTTAGTAAAAAACTCAGCTTTTGAGTAACTTTCAATGATAGATTTAGCAATCTCATTTCCTTCATTTAAGGCATCCTCAAGTCTTTGTGTATCAGCTTCGTATAAAAACACCTGCGTTTTCAAAACATTTGATGCAGAAGTGGCTATTAAAGAATTATCACCTAAAGCAATATCTAACAAAACTTCAATAGATGGTCCACCTTTCATATGAGATAAAAGTTCAAAAGCAAATTCAGTTGAAATTTCTTCAACTACACATTTCCCAAGAATTATCTCTTTTAAAAAATTAGCTTTTACACCAGCTGCACTTGTAGTTCCGGGCAATACATTGTAAATGAAAAAATGGATTGAATCTTTTCTGTCAGCATGGGCTTCATCTTTGATTTGACTTATAATTTCTTTAAGCAATTCAGCACCATCAATAGGTTTTGGCTGTAAACCTTGAGTTTCTCTTTGGTGAATTTCTTTAATGTAATCTTTATACATACTCATGTCGGTAATTTCTTTTTATTTAGAGATTGAAAATAATTATCAATCTTAATATTTTATCGTTGATTAATTGGAGCCTTAAATTATGATTTTTAAGTGAAAAATCAAGAATACAAATTTAAAGAATTTAAATAAAACTTTAATTGACACTAAATCAACTGCAATAACAACAGAATTGATGTAACTACTAATTAGAAATAATATCAAAAGCTGTGATCAAAAAGTTTAGAAAAAATTATAATAAAATAGAATTTATTTCATTCAATAAAGCAACCTCTTTCCAAATAGGATAAGTATGCTTCACGGAATGAGGATTGAAGTATATGGTCTTCATTCCTACATTGATAGCCCCTTTAATATCGGTATTTAGATCATCACCAATCATAACAGATTCATTTGCATTAGCATTAGCTTTATCTAGAGCATATTCAAAAGCTAAAGGGGATGGCTTCTTGGCACCTGCCATTTCTGAAGTAACAACTACCTGAAAGTATTTAGACAAATTAGAGTTACTAAGTTTAATGTGCTGAACCTCATCAAATCCATTGGTTATAATATGCATTTTATAATACGGTTGGAGTTTTTCTAACAAATCAATAGTACCAGGGATTAAACAAGTTCTAAAGGGAGAGTTTTGTACATAATCATCTCCAAATTGAATTGACAACTTTTTATTTTCAATCCCAAAATAAGATAAAGTATCGTAAAATCTTTTTTCTCTTAAATCTTCTTTTGATAGCAGATCAAGACGATATTGTTCCCAGCATTTTTCATTTACCTCCTTATAAACCTTAATAAATTCATTAGGCAATGAAATCCCCTTTTCATGGAGTTTATACTTTTTGTACAAAAAATTCAACTCCTCAAAAGAGTTTTTATCAAAATCCCAAAGCGTTCTGTCTAAATCAAAAAAAAGGTGTTTTATTGACATGGCTAAAACAACTGAAAAATAGATTCATTAAGGTAGGCTAACAAAAATGACATAATGATCAACACAAGAGAAACATACACATAAGTAATTTTTTTATGACCAAAAAACTTGACCACTATTACGGTTCCAATTGGAATGGACAAGAATAAAGGGGCAAGAGTACATACTAAGAAGAAACCAATCTTAGATCTCTTCATTTTAATAAGCATTCTATTTCTCTTTTTAAAATTTTTCTTTTTCTTAACAACTCTAGGTTTTTTATTTCCTTTTTTAAAATAAATTCTATGGGATATAAAGTAAAATATGTTAAAGCAAGAAATTGCCCCTAAAGCAGAAGAAATAAAAATTTCATCTACAGAAAACTTAGGATAAGTTGCCAATGCTACAGTTGCAGCAAAAAGAAACTTAACATGAGATAAAAGAAATACGTATAAAAATGCTAACCAATTCATTCATCCTTCTTTGAGCCGTAAGCCAAGTCACCTGCATCTCCTAAACCAGGAACAATGTATGATTCTGCAGTCATTTCAGGATCAATTCCTCCAACCCAAATTGTTGTATTTGCAGGTAAATTATCTTTCACAAACTCAACGCCTTCATTGCTCGCAATTACTGAAACAACATGAATCTTACCAGGGTTACCTCTTTCTAACAAAGCTTTATATGCTAAAACCATTGACCTTCCTGAGGCCAACATAGGGTCGTTTAATAAAATTGTTTTACCTTTTAAATCAGGGCTAGACATGTACTCTATCTCCACTTCAAAAGCTTCATTAGTTGTATGTTTTCTGTAAGCTGAAATAAAACAATTTTCTGCTTTATCAAAGTAATTTAATAACCCTTGATGTAATGGCAATCCAGCTCTTAGAATAGTTGCTAATACAATTTCTTCACCTGTTAAATTCATTGATGAAGTCCCCAAAGGTGTAATGACATCTTTTTTTAACGACTTTAGTTTCTTGCTAATTTCATAAGCTGAAATCTCACCTAGTCGTTCTAAATTCCTACGAAATCGCATTCTATCTTTTTGAACACGAACATCTCTCAACTCTGATAAAAAGTCATTGTAAATAGAATTATGATCACTAAAATTATAAACCTCCATTGCTTATTTTTTTTCTAATTTAGAATTTTTACTTCAATAAATTCGTTCTAATATTTTTTAATTTTTTTATAATAACTGGTAAACTATTGAATGAATAATTATAATAAGTAATATCCTTTGCTCCAAATTTTTTATAAAAATTTGAAACATTTTCAACATTAGAACCACCAAAATCAAGTGTTTTTTCTGTCATCGAATATTTTTTAATAAAATGATTTATTAAGACATACATAGCACCTTCCTTTTTCCCTTTGGTTGTCACTGCTCCCTTTATGAAATTAATTATGTTATCATGTTTATAAAAAACACCATATGCAAGCACTTCTCTACTTGACTTCACTACAAATAATTCCATGCAATCATTATTAATGCCTTCCTCGATTAACAACAACAAAGAATCATAATTTTTTCTTTTGTATCTAAGTCTTTCTCCAACCGTTTCTTTAAAAAGTGAAATGAATGAATCTAAATCAGATGATTTTTCGATTTTTAAATGCTGATTTTTCCTCAAAATTCTAATTGAATTTTTTGAAAATGATTTTTGGATTTGGTTGTATTCCTGATTCAAACTTAATTGCTGAAAAACTCTTATTTCTTCTTTTAAAAAAGAAACATCTAAATGATTCAACAAATTAATATCTAATTGTTTGAAGTGTTTCTTAAAATAAGAAAATACATATTCTACAAAAACATCATTTGAGTTCCCTAAAAATGGGAATGATCTTGTAAAGAAAGGTTGAAAAACAATATCAAAACCAGCTTTTTTTTGATGAGCAAAAGGAAAAGCAGCAACGTAATCCCCCATAACTAAAGCACTCCAGTATTTAGAAACACTTGAAATATACCAATAGACTGCATATTGGCTTTCAAATTGATCAGAAGACTTAACCAGTCTATCCCATTTTAATTGATCTATTTCTTGATATGAAATTAACCTATATTCCAATTACAAGTCAGTTTTAAAAGTGTGTTCAAAAACTTCTCTCCAACCTTTCCATCGATGTTGATCACTTAAAGACTCGTTATGCCATACTGACACAAACGACCCTTCAACTGATTTTACATTACGAATTAAATTAGTTATTCTCGACTTAGCTTTTTCAACAGAACAATTCATATAGTCTCTAAAAGCTCCATCCATATATGCAAATGGAATAATTAATAAATCTGTTTTTTTATCCTCAGATAAGTCATAAAAATAAAAAGACGAACATGTACCAGCTCTAAAACCAGGCACATCTGCGTAACCCATGCTGTAATCATTTGCAATACCCAGACTTAACAAATGCTGAAATGTTTCAGGATTTTTAAATCTCAAGAAGTGATTTCTTGAATGATTTACTTTTGAAGAAAGTATAGTTTTTAATCTTGTGATTTCTAAATCCATTTTATTAAAATCATTGTATGAATCATAAGATGGATGAATGCCAACAGTTGAAAAGGTAGAAAGTTGTTTTATTAATGAAATGAAGGATACATTATTTGCACTTAAATTCTTATCGAATTTGGCATAGTTTCCAAGTAATAAAAATACTGCTAGGTTTATATTTTCTTTTTCAATGAATTGTTTCAGGTAATCGTAATTATCATAAGGATCTTTCTGTATGTTGCTGAGCACTTTAAATCTTTCTAAAAAAGTAGTGAAATCTAACTTCATCAATGACTTTACAGAAGCTCCTAGCGTTCTTAAACCACCTTTATGCTTATAAGCAAAAGCATTGTCAACATCTACGGTCAGAAATTGATTAAATTTCCTAGAGCATACTATTTTTACATTGAAAAAATCATTGAGTGAATTTAATAAATTAAACGACCAAATGTCAATTACTGGTGCATCCAATACCCCTAATTTAAAAAGAATTGAATTGGAAGATTTAAATCTTAAATGAGCATCTAAATCCTCAGATTTATATTCCTCCATTCTTGAAACCAGAAAAAAAACTGCACTAAAAATATCAAACCCAAAATGGTCTTGATTTGGAAAAACTCTAATCAAATCTCGTTGATGTTTTATTGCCTTATCTACACTATTGTAAATAGCGCTAGAAGTGAGCAAACCTTCTGGTTTGATTTGGAATGATTTAACACCTATAATTTCATTAGAATAATTAATAACAACTCCATTTAAATGACTAGTTTGATTTGTTAAATTAACATTTAGTCCTAAAATTTGTTGAAAAACAACGTCAACAGCATACCTTAATCTTGAACTAAGATGACTGCTGTATATCGTTATCATTTTAATTGTTTTAAAATTTCTTTAGCCATAAATCTAGCAGAATGACCGTCTCCAAAAACAGGTGGAAAATTTAATTTTTTTTCAGAAAAAAATGAATTAACAGACTCAATAATGGTTTCTTCATCAGCATCGGCAATAACTGCGCTTCCTGTTTCAACAATTTCAATCCATTCTGTTTGTGGTCTTAGAATCACACAAGGTTTTTTAAAGAAATAGGCTTCTTTTTGTAAACCTCCGCTATCTGTGATAATAATTTTTGCATTTTTCTCTAAAGCTAAAATGTCTAAAAAAGAAGCAGGAGGAACAATAGAAATAAAACTAGAGTCTTTTATTTTTTGCTTTAAATCGTCTCTTAAAAGAATATCCATCATTTTAGATGTTCTAGGATGGAGAGGCAATATTAGCTTAATATTATGAAACTCCGTTATAGCAATAAATGAAGAAAAAATAGCATTGAGATTATCAGGTTTATCAGTATTATCATTTCGATGAACCGTTGAAAGAATATAATTATTCTTTTCTAGATCTAGATCTTTAATAATTGTAGATTTTTGATCACTTAAAGATGAGAAATAGAGACTATTATCATACATGACATCTCCACAATGATAAATATTTGGTTGATCTACACTAGCATTGTCAGATAATCTTGAACTAAAACCTTCTTGAATTAAATTTTGATATCCTGTTTTGGTAGGTGAAAAAAGCAAAGTAGAAGAATGATCACATAGTATTCTATTTATTTCTTCAGGCATTCTCTTATTAAAAGATCTAAGACCTGCTTCAATATGGACAATTGGAACATGTATTTTTGATGCTGCTATTGCAGTCGCAAGCGTTGAGTTAGTATCTCCATAAACAAGAACTGCATTTGGTTTTTCTTTAACAAGTATTTCTTCAATTTTTTGAATCATGACAGCAGTTTGATCACCATGAGAAGAGGATCCGACTTGAAGATTAATTGCCGGAGTTGGGATTCCCAGTTCCTTAAAAAAGACTTCAGACATGTTTTTATCGTAATGTTGACCCGTATGGACAATAATCTCTTTTATTTCAGGATAATTTTCAGAAATTGCTCTTGAAAATGCAGCAGCTTTAATAATTTGAGGTCGAGCACCAACTATGGTAATTAGTTTCATTTTTTTAATAAATTGTTGTCAGCAAAGCTAAAATAGCCATTATCTCCTATAATTAAATGATCTAGCAAGGGAATATCAAAAATCTTTGATCCTTTAATTATTTTATTGGTTAAATGAATATCTGCTTTGCTTGGCTTCAAGATTCCAGAAGGGTGATTATGCCCCACAACAAAAGATGAGCTCTTGTTTAAAATAAGCTTATTAAATAACAATCTAA
>JBELEU010000035.1:0-14285 GCA_042093455.1 Crocinitomicaceae bacterium
CATTCATAGTTCCAGCCTCCTCTATGTATTTATGCTCTTTTGCATCCGTCCATATCAACTGCTGAAAACCATCTTTTTCAGCTAATTTAGCAGGATACAATGCTGCTGCGTAATTACCTGCAGCTTTGGCATAACCTGTGCCACCATCAGCTGCTCTTGTAAATTCAGTCTCAATTTTGACAGGAACTGAATCCTGATAATACGCACCAACAGGACAAGTGAAAACTATAAATTCATAAGTTTCTGAGGGTTTTACACCGACATATGGATCAGTAGCAAACAAGAAAGGTCTTATATATAAAGAATAATCGTCTTTCATAGGTATCCACTCTCTATCTATGTCTAAAAGATGTTTAATTTGATTTACAAAAACATCTTCTGGAATGCTTGGCATACACATTCTTTCAGCAGATGCATTAAAACGTCTTGCATTTTCATATGGCCTAAAAAGTAATATTTCTCCTTTTTTGTTTTTATTGGCTTTCATTCCTTCAAAACAACTTTGCCCGTAATGTAAAACAGAGGTTGCAGGAGACATTTTTATGTCTTGAAATGGAATGATTTTAGGTTGTTGCCACTCTCCATTTTCATAGCGCATTGAAAACATATGGTCAGAAAAAACTTTTCCAAATGGAAGATTATCCCAATCTAGTTGATCTAATCCACTATTATTTGTTAATTTAATTTCTGTAGTTTTCTGCACCAGCTCCATATCTAAGGTTATCTAATTTTCTGCAAAATTAACAAAATTATGGTGATATAAAAGTTTACTTTTGAAGCAATAACATTAAGTTAACTCAATTGAAAAATCAATTACACATCTTAAAAAAATATTGGGGGTATGATTCCTTGAGAAAACACCAACATGATGTAATTGAACATATACTCAACAAACATGATGTATTAGCACTATTACCTACTGGAGGAGGTAAGTCCATTTGCTATCAATTACCTGCTGTATTAAATGATGGAATTTGCATTGTGATTTCACCTCTAATTGCCCTAATGAAAGATCAAGTTGAAGATTTAAAAAAAAGAGGGATAAATGCAGAATACATTAACTCTTCTATCGATCATAAATCAATAGATATCATATTGGATAATTGTATTTATGGAAAAATTAAATTGCTTTACATATCACCCGAACGTATTCTATCAGATTTATTTCAAAATAGATTTCTTAGGATGAACATCAGTTTTATAGCAGTAGACGAAGCTCATTGTATTTCACAGTGGGGATACGACTTTAGACCAAGTTATTTAAACATCAATATTCTTAGGGAAATTAAAAAAGATATACCATTGATTGCGTTGACAGCTACAGCTACACCAAAAGTTGTTATTGACATTCAAGACAAACTTGACATAAAAAACAAAATAACCATTAAACAATCATACAAAAGATCAAACCTATCTTTTGAAGTCATTAACTGTGTAAATAAAATAGATGTCATTAAGAAAATAATAAACATAGACAGTTCAATAATCTATGTTAGAAGCAGAAAAAAAGCAGAAATAATAAGTAATAAATTAAATAAATTGGGTTTTAAAACAGATTATTATCATGCAGGTTTAAATCATGAAATAAGATCAAAAAAACAATCCAATTGGTTGACTGAAAAAACAAAAACCATTGTCGCTACAAGTGCTTTTGGAATGGGGATTGACAAAGGAAATGTTAGAGTTGTAATTCACTTTGATATTCCAGAATCAATTGAAGCATTTTATCAAGAGGCAGGAAGAGCTGGAAGAGATGGCAGCCCTTCTCAAAACTATTTACTTTCCAATGAAAAAGACGATGAAAAGCTATTAGATAATATTTCTTTAAAATACCCAACTTTAAATAATCTAAAAAACACCTACCAACATTTTTGTAACATTAATCAAATTTCACTAGGTACACTCCCAGAATCAAACTTTGAAGTTGATTTTGACTTAATTTCTGAAAAAACAAGATTATCTAAAAGAGCTACATTTTATTGCTTTAAATACTTTATTAATGAGGGGCATTTTTCTCAAAATAGTTCTGGAAAATTTTTCTCAAAAATTCAATTTACATGTAATGTCAATGTTCTAAATATTTTTTTAGAAAAACACTTTAAGTTCACTAAACTAGTTGACATATTAATTAGAAGTTACTCTGGTATTTTTGAAGATAAGATAGCAATTAGTGAGAGAACATTAGCCAAAAGAACAGGAATATCAATAGAAGACATAACTAAGCTTTTAAATGAGCTTAATGCATTTAAAATAGTTAACTATGAACTAAAACTTAATGACTTCATTATAAATTTCAATACCCCTAGATACAATATTAATAAAATTAGCTTAAGTGTTAATATTCAAAAAAACAAAGCTAACGAGCTATTTAAGGCGCAATCTATTATTGCTTACAAGAGAAACAAACTGGAATGCAGAAATAAAATTATTTTAGACTATTTTGGAGAAAAGGATGATATAGATTGTAATCAATGTGATAACTGCAAAACTAAAATTCACAAAAACATTCAGTCCATCAAAACTATAGCTAACGCCATTAAAATGACACTTAAATACGAAAATAAAGAAGTATCAATAATATCAAATGAGCTAAAAGATGTTGTTCATAACGAAAAAATCAAGGAGACTATAAAATGGATGTTGGATGAGAATATCGTTAAATTAAATTCTGTTAACGAACTTTCGATTAACAAATAAAATGTATTAATCGCATAATTTACGTCCTTCTTTACTTACGCAACTATCACATTTTTTTGCTTTCGACTTAAATACGTTCCCCATTTCACAAAGTAATTCACCAAAATTATTGAAACTTTGCTTGTAAAAAGTACCGAGACCTTGTGTATAATTAGATTGATTCAAATTAGTCATATCGTATTCGTTAGATTTATTAAAAGCGTGAACTCTCAGATTTCCTTGACTATTTAATTTGTATTCTACATCAACGTCTCCTATAAAACTAGACGGATTTTTATTGAGTTTATTTCCTTGAGACACACCCAGATTGGTATTGATGTTTAGACGATCGTTAAATTGTTGAGTAGACATAGCAACTGTAACCTCATCATTGGAAATAACATCTCCAGGTCTATAATTAAATCCAATATCAAAATCATCTGAAAATTTAGAAATCATATTACTGAGCTGATTAGACAATACTTCACTAGTTGCAGACCCAACATTAGAAAGAACTTCGTTTGTGGCAGATTCAACATTAGCCATTACATCTACTGAACCAGAATTTGCACTTGATTTTAATTCAGAAATTCCATCTTGAACAGTATGAGTCATAAACTTATTTAAAATCAACAATGAAAAAACCTGCTTATTCATACCTTGTTCTGTTGACACAAGCGAATTTAAAGCTGTTTTAGCTTCATCACTAGCCCTAGGAAGTTCTACTCCAAAAGCAATATCTGGATTGAAAAGGTTGTTTTTTAAGTTCATGTTCACATTAACATCCATTTTTTGTTTGTAATCCTCTCTTAATTCAATTGGCATAATTTCGGACAAACTAGTTTTTAGAGGATATATAGCTGTAATGTCAATATCTGCATTGTAAGGGTCACCATACCATGAAATTTCTCCACCAGGTTCAATCATGAATTTTTTATTGATAAAATCTTTCAAAGTAAATAGATATTCACCTTCCAGTAATTTATAATTACCAAACATGGAAAAATTATAAAATTTATCAATCAATAAGTCTACATGACCTTCACCTCGAGCTTTAATTGCATCTCCTACAACATCATCAAAAACTAGTTCAAAAGCAGCATCTTCAGTAAGGTCAATGCTTAATGTTAAATTAATGCCGTCTAAATTAACTTCATAAAGTTCTTCTTCAATAATTTCAGTTGCTTTAAATGAAATAAAATCTTTAAGAACAACATCTTCAGCACCATATAACGGAAGACTAAAAACAGTTTTATCTTCTGTTTTAACATCTACATTAATTTCTAAATCATAAATACTGTCGTATGTAATTGTAGTAAAACCAGTTATATAAGCATCTCCATAGTACAATGGGTTCATTTCATAATCAGTATTCATTACTAAGAAAGGGTCAGGAAAAACACCAATTATATTATAAGAATAGCTTGAAAAATTTTCATGAACAAAGAAGGCCGACAATTCACCACCAACAAGTTGATTATCATAAATAGGAATTTGATTTATTAAAATCTCATCTGGATGCAAAACTATATCTCCTGCAAATGTATAATCAGTATTGAACTCGTCAAGAGTAATTCCCCCATCTTTCAAATTAATTTTACCGTTAAGTTCAGGACTACTCCAATTTCCATCAATCTTAAGAGAACCTTTCAAAACCCCAGTCATTTCTGAAAGAAAATCCTCAGGTAAAAATGAATTGATGAAATCAATATTAAAATCATTGAAAGATAAATTTAAATCCAGTTGGTCCTGAATTTTAAAATCAGGGTTATAGTAACTTTCTTCAATAATAATTTCTTCGTCATGAACCTCACTCATTAAGCCTCCATACATATTAATCCGAGATGAATCTGAATCCCATTTACTATACAGAGACATATCACCAATCTGATAATCATCTAGTTTTATATCATAAATCAAAGCTTTTGATGAAAACACCATTTCATTGTAAATATTTTTTAGAGTTGAAGTCAAATTAAAAGAACCATTCAATTCAAAATCATCTATAGCAAATAAAGAATTAATATTATTTAGAGAAATTTCTTGAACATCAATTTTCAACTCTTTTTCAGGGTCTGTGCTCAAAAAACCGTCTATATATACCTTTTGATCTGAGTTATTGAGAGTGAAATCATTTATTTGAATATCGTCATTTTCAATCTGAATTAGAGTAGTATCTTTAATGTACCAATCTCCTGTTTTTGAAGAAGAAAACCTTGAAGGATGAACAAATAGTTCAAAATCACCCTCACCCAATAACTTACCACTTGAGCTAAAGAAACCCCAAAGAGAGGAATCTGCACTTAACCAATCAACATCAACTTCAAAATTATCTTTAAAAGCCCTCGATTCTAGTTTTAAATTTTGAATATCTAAACTATTATCATAGACAAGATTATCTACAGAAATTTGAAGAACAAAAGAAGTGTCATTTTCTAAAAGAAGTTTTTTAGTTGTATCAATATCAAGGTTAGTTAACTCTAAATCGTTATAAATCAACCAATCTGAATGGGCTTTTATATCTAGCATTTGAGAAACACTGTTGTATTCACACAAAATAGTTGCCTGTGGAGAAACATCAAGTTCAGGAAAAAACAAGGATGATAATTTTGACATATCATTGACTTTTGCATTCATTACAAAATTTTCTCTAGAAAGTTCAATGGTATTATCTGGAGGCAAAATACTCGGAAAAATAGAAGACCCTAAACTATACATGTCTTCCAACATGGTATTAATATGATATTGACCAGATAATTCAAATTCAGCCATTTTTGAATGGAATGATATGCTATGGAAATAATCATTACTCTGGGAATCAAACAATATTGAATCAAAATAATAATCAACTCCACTTTCGTTATAATTGATATTACTTATATCAATCATTCCAGAAAAGTCATCCAAATTAGACCCAAACCCTGAAGCGTATAAATTAAATCCTACAGACGCATCTTTTCGATTTTCAACTAATTTTAGTTGACTTAGGTCAGCGTTCATTAAATCTATTTGAAAATCAAAAAATACAGGGCTATGAGTCAAATCAAAATTTCCATCAAATGATAAGTTTACATTTTGATCAATTAGATCTAAACTACCAACAAAGGCTTTTTCTTTAAGATCTCCTTTGATTATGATATCTTCGTAAGAGTAACCTTTATAAATAAAATCTAGAAGTTCACCATCAATTGCAACATCTACATCATCCAATGAAAAACCTTTTCCTTTTAATTTAAACCTTGCATTTAAGGTTTTGAAATCATCGTCATGAATTAAGGTTCTTATATTTAAGCTTGAAACATCAATGTTACCATCATAATTATACTCACCCTCTTTTTTATTAGCTCTAAATAAACCATCAAATGATCCAGCTTCACTTGCAACATGAAAGTGTGACTCAAAATTTGAATACGTACCTTTGAAGTCTCCAAATAAATCAATTGAACCTAAACCATCTAAAATAGTTGGTAATTCAACATCAGATGACAAACCATAAGAAATAAAATCAATATTATCTATATCCTTTTTAGATGTTTTCCCATCTTTAACGTTCAATTCGAAAACTGTACTATCAAGTTCTGGAAGCCCATGTACAAAGACATCACTACTAACAAAGGAATTATCAGAAAAGCCAAGAAACAAATCATCAATTTTAAATTCCGAAAACCTTCCACTTATTTTTCCATTTATTTTAATTTGTTCATTAACTCCACCTAAATTAGGATCAAAAAAAGACATGTCTTTAAGTCCAATATTTGAAGAGTCTATATTGCTTTTAAAGCTAACTTTATTAAAGAAATTATTGAAGTCTGAAATATAATCATAGCTTAATGCCATTAAACTACTATAAAGAGTACTGTAAGGAGTAGAAATAAATGTTGAGTCTAATCGAATTTCATTCGAACTGTAAGTTAAATTTGTTTCTAATTTATTGACTTTAAACCCACATTTATCTAAGAGTGATAGTTGAGATATATTTAACAATACATCTTTACTTGCTGAATTAAAGTTATTTAATGAAAAATTAAATTGGCTTAGGCCTATATGATTAACATCAAAATTCGTTGAGTCTAATTGATGATTGTAATCGTTATAGTCAAATTTAGTATTTACAAAATTAATGGTTTCAATACCTACAATAAAGGAAGGTTTCTCTTTTTGATCTTCACTACTTGAAAAGTAACTAATAATAAAATCTAAATTCAGTTTATCTTCTCCTTTTTCAACATATAAATTTAGAAAAGGTTTGCTAAAAACAATTGATTCAATGGATACTTTTTTTTCAGTAAAATCAATATCATTAATGGCTATTGAAACAGAAGGAAAAAAGGCCAAAGTATCGCTTCTTAAATCTCTTAACAAGACATCATTTAACTCTATAAATTCAAGACCGTTGAGTTTAATTGATTCTATAGAAAATTCAGTATTGAGTTCGTTGGCATAATACTTTGTAAGTTGGTTTCCAAAAAATGTTTGGACCCAATAAGACTGCAATGAAAAAAGCAAAACTAAAGTCAGCAGAACTAATAATTCAATTAAATTGAAGCACGCCCTTTTTGTTATTGATAGTATATTTTTAATCTTTACACTCAATTTTTCAATTTGATGAACAAAGATAATATCATACTTGGAATAGAGTCAAGTTGTGACGATACTTCGGCTGCAATTTTAAAAAATGGTTTAATATGCTCCAATGTAATTGCCAATCAATCCATTCATGAAGCATATGGTGGTGTTGTTCCAGAACTTGCTTCTAGAGCTCATCAAGAAAATATCGTTCCCGTGATTGATCAAGCATTAAAACAAGCTGAAATAACAATAAAAGACATTGATGCAGTTGCTTTTACTAGAGGCCCTGGGTTACTTGGTTCTTTATTAGTGGGTACATCTTTTGCAAAATCTTTGGCACTTGCTCTTGAAATTCCTTTGTTGGATGTTCACCACATGAAGGCTCATATTCATGCACATTTTATAAAGACTAAAGAAACCATTAAAAAAACAGTTCCAAAATTTCCTTTTCTATGTTTAACTGTCTCTGGAGGTCACACTCAAATAGTTCTTGTAGAATCGCCTTTAAAAATGAAAATTATTGGAGAAACACTTGACGATGCTGTTGGTGAAGCATTTGATAAAGCTGCAAAAGTAATTGGTCTTAATTATCCTGGAGGGCCATTAGTAGACAAATTAGCTCAAAAGGGAAACCAAAACGCATTTCAATTTACCTTTCCAAAAGTTGGCGATTTCAATTACAGCTTTAGCGGACTAAAAACACAGTTTTTAAACTTTATCAATAAAGAAAAAACAAATGATACAGAATTCTTAAAAAACAGAATTAACGATGTTTGTGCCTCTTATCAAAAACATTTAATAAATTATTTGTTATTAAAGTTTGAAAAAGCAATGATTAAATATTCAATTAAAGACATTGCAATAGCTGGAGGAGTATCAGCTAACTCTGAACTGAGAAAATCACTAAGTGAACTAGGAAAAAAACATTTGTGTAAAGTTCACATTCCTAATTTTGAATATTGCACCGACAATGCTGCAATGATTGCCATGAGTGGTCAGTTTTTACTTGAAAATAAAACTTACGCTGATCAAGGGATTTCTCCGCTTTCAAGAATGAATATGGACTAACTTCTACCTACTCTTTTCTTATTCCAACCGGCAGTTAAAATTAACCCAAAAATCACAACAATAGTAATCCATGCCCACATTGGAAATACTGGAGTATCTCCCCTTGCATAACTGTGTAAACCTTTAGATAAATAATAATTTACACCAATAAATGTCATCAACACACTTGAAAAGGCAACGATAGAAGCAACATTAAAAACAAACTTACTTTTCATGCCTGGTATTAATCTAAAATGAAGAATAATTGCATAGGTTAAAACAATTACAAGTGCCCAAGTTTCTTTAGCATCCCAACCCCAATATCTTCCCCATGACTCATTGGCCCAAATACCACCTAAAAAGGTTCCGATAGTTGCTAGTGCTAACCCGATTGTTATGGTCATTTCATTAGTATGAGTGAGCTCAGTTATTATGGTTTTAAGATTCTTTTTATTTGGCCTTAAAAGTATGTAGTTAAACACATTTATCAGACCCAAAATAAAACCCAATCCAAGAAAACCATAACTTATTGTTATGCAAGCCACATGAATCATTAACCAATATGACTTTAAAACAGGCTGTAGGTTGGTCAATTGAGGATCAAAACTACTGTGCCCTGCCGTCATTAGAGTAAAAAATGCCAATAAAGCTGTTCCTGCTAATGTTATTTTGGAGTTTCTAATGAATAATAAACCAGCAAAAACTCCTCCCCATGCAATGAAAGTTAAAGCTTCATAACCATTACTCCAAGGGGCATGGCCAGTAATGTACCATCTAAGACCAAGAGCATAGGTGTGCATGGCGAAAACCACAATTAATAAACTTATGAAAAGCCACATTGTAGAGTTTATTATTCTAAAAATAAGACCTTTTCTTTCACTTATCAAAGCTTCCCAAAAAGTAAATAGTAATAATAAAATAGATAAGTACCCGTAATAGTTTTTGACGGTTACAAAAAGATTTGATTTATTGTAAGACATTTCACGACTTATTTGGTCTTCATTCAACACAATAGTCTGATCAGCAGTTTTGTTTTGGTATGATTTTAAAATGAGTAATAAAGAATTTGCTGACTCATAATTGTTACTAGCTTTTGAATTTCCCAAATCAGTAACATAAGTCCAAAATAGTCTTGAAAGGGAGATTTCTGAAGAATGCTTGTTAAGACTATCTAATGGAGATATTGCATAATTGTGCATCCAGTTAACCCAAGTATTATTGCTATCATTTAAAACAGGGAAAATATTAAGTAAACTTCCGTCCATTACTTGAATTAAAATATTTAGACGCTCATTTACTTTTATAATTTCCTTATCAAAGATATTTTTATTAATGTCTTTTTTTGCAAAACTTGTTTTGACCTGACTACCTATTTTTTCAGTACCATCCTCATTGTAGAAATCTCTAATACTTGCATACTTGCCTTCAATACCTAAAGAATCACTAACCCCAGTACCTTTTTTGACATATATAATTTTCTGATCTAACCAATAGGCTTTATCCAACATTAAGTCTGCAAAAACTTGCATTGGGTTTAGACTAACTCCGTCATCTCCAGTGAAATTATTTTTTTTCGAAACTTTGTGAAAAACATCATAAGCTAAGGTATGCACAGGTTGAATTCTTCCTTCAAATGTTTGCACCATCAACGTACCCATTGAGTCAGCTTGATTGGCAGGAATTGGGATATAGGCACTAGAACTATCTTGACCGTAATTAAAAGATAAAACAAATAGTGCTAAAAAAACAGCAATACCTTTTCTTTTATTTCTCATTTTTATGATTTTTCTTCGAACATCAACAAATCTAGAATTTGGATTGAAAAGAGTGCCAAGCAATCCAACAGCCAACAAAAGGTATCCAATATATGTAATCCAAGTTCCCCAAAAATCATGATTTACAGAGAGTATTGTTGTGTCTGGATCTAAACCTGATTTCTTAGCCTGAGGGTCTGACCAATCATAGCTTGATTGAAACAATCGATACCCATTGTAATCCACAACATGATTCATAAACACATTGTAACCTTGTTCAAAATTATTCAATGAATCATAAATTACAATATCACTTTCATAGCTGCTTGGGCTATCAGATCCCGGATATTTAAGCAATCTAAAATCATTTAAACCAACATCAAAAGGAAGTTTTATTTGCTTTGAACCATAGGCAATATTGAATAACAAACCACCACATTCAATAAAATTATTAAAAGGGCGAATTCCTGCCTTTCCAAGAATAATTTGGTTTACACAGGTTTCATTTATTGTCCCCTTATTTATACAAACATTTAGTTCAAGTGCATCTGGAAATTCATCATTTTCAGTTGATTGCCACTGCAATTTAGCCTTTTCTTCAACAGAACTTATCATTATCTGTTGATCGAAAAAAGAGATTAGATTTCTTGACGATATAACATTTAATTCATTGGTTAAAATCGTGTCTCTTGGAATTTGACTCATATCTTTTTGCCTATCAGCTACTGAAAGTTTAGCCATATCTGTTCGATACATTTCAAATGGAGCATAAATTTGCAATTCATTTTCATCGTAGAAAAAACGAATAGCATCTGCTCTTTCGTTGTTGTTAAAAGAATAAGCATAACTGCCTACGACTTTAACTGATCCTGATTTTAAATATAAATTTTCTCTTCCTGGAAGAACAACATGTAAATACAACTCTCCACCAGGTTCATCTTTTAAAAAAACTTCTTCAGCATTTTTAATTCTATTGACAACATTGATTGACACATCTCCTTTATTAGGGAAACTAAAATTCATTGACAAATCTGAAGATGCCAGTTGACTAAAATAATGTTGTTTATCACCTGTAAACTTTATGGAATCATCATTGGCCTGAACTTGGAAATAAGGTTCTGTAGAATAAATATTACTAACTTTTAAATCATCTTGAACTGAGACAACACCATCAACAACAGGTTGTTCTTTTATAATCATTACTCCTTCAAAACCTACATAACGTGTTACAAAAGAGCCTATTAAAGCAATAATGAAACCAACATGCAGCATCAAAATTGACCACTTCTTCAATGAAAGTAAATTGTACTTTTTAATGTTATTCAAAAAATTAAGTAACAATAAAAAAAGTATTACTTCAAACCATTTAGCATTGTAAATCAAGACTTTTGCTGTAATTGTATCATAGGAATTTTCAACAAATGTGGCTACACCAATAGATGCGGCCATTAAAAAAAGCAAAACGGCCATTGCTTTGGGAGATAATATATTTTTAATCCATTTCATTTTAAGCATACGAAATTAACCAAAAAAACATGTTACGAAAGTGCTGTTCACTCTAAAAAACATATTTAGTTAAGTTTGGTGATATTAGTTGAAACAATTATATATTTATATTCGAAACATATGAAAGCTGAAGAACAAATATTTAAATCTCATGACGATTTTGAATTAAACACCTTCCAATGGAAATGTGAGTCTCCTAAAGCAATTGTTCATATAGTTCATGGGATGAGTGAACATGCTCAAAGATATGACCACTTTGCCAATTGGTTAAACAAACAAAAAATTCTTGTTATCTCATCTGATTTAAGAGGTCATGGTAAAACAGCTGGAAATATAGATGACATTGGTTTTTTTGGACCTGAAAATGGATGGGAACTTGTTGTCAAAGATGTTGTTTCAATTAGTGAACATTACAAAAAACACAACGCTAACTTACCATTTGTACTGCTTGGTCATTCAATGGGTTCTTTTATTGCAAGGTCAATTGCTATTGACTACCCTTTAACTGCCAATGGTTTTATTTTTTCTGCAACTGCAGGTCATCCTGGTCTTTTAGGAATAGTTGGTGAAAAACTAGCAGCTTTAAACGGGATAATTTTTGGAAAAAAAAACAAATCTAAGTTGTTAGATTTTTTAGCTTTTGGTGATTTCAACAAAAAAATAAAAAACAACAAAACAAAAAAAGATTGGCTAACTAGAGATCCTGTTGTAATTGAAAAATACATGAATGATCCGTACAGTATGCAAATATTTAGTGCTCAATTTTTCAAAGATCTTACAGGGGCATTGTTAATGATTAATGATTCTCAAAACATCAAAAAAATGAAAAGTGACACCCCATATTTATTTTTTGCCGGAGACATGGACCCTGTCGGTAATTATGGAAAAGGTGTCAAGGAAGTTATAAGTAAATTCAAAGAAGCCAATTTTTCTAATATAACTGCAAAATTTTTTGAAGGAGGCAGACATGAAATGCTTAATGAAATAAATAAAGAAGAGGTATATACTTACATCTTAAAATGGATTGAAAAAACATATCAAATTGATAGCTGATAGAATTATTGAATTTAAAAAATCATTGCCCAAAGATGTGCAATTGATAGCTGTTTCTAAAACCAAACCAATTGAACTGATTGAAGATGCTCTTAAAAGTGGACACCTTGACTATGGTGAAAACAAAGTTCAAGAAATGGTGGACAAACATGAAAAGCTTCCAAAAGATATTAATTGGCATATGATTGGTCACCTTCAAAGAAACAAGGTTAAATACATTGCACCATTTGTACATTTAATTCATGGTGTTGATAGCGAAAGATTAATGAATGAAATAAATAAACAAGGAAAAAAAAACAATAGAAAAATACCTTGTTTATTACAGTTTCACATAGCTCAAGAAAGTTCAAAATTTGGGTTCTCCATGAATGAAGTAACAGCTATTTTGTCTGAAAACAAACACTTAAAATGGGAAAACATCGCCATTAAAGGAGTTATGGGAATGGCTTCATTTACTGAAAACAAAAAACAAGTCAAAGAAGAATTTCAACAACTGAAAAAATATTTTGAGCAGCTCAAAAGCTTAATGAAAATACCTGATGAATTTAATACAGTATCAATGGGAATGAGTAATGATTTTAACATTGCTATTGAAAATGGGAGCAATATGATTAGAATAGGAAGCACTTTGTTTGGTGCCAGAAACTAAATATTGAAATAAATTCACATTTTTTATCGGATTGTCTTACTTTTGTAGCCCTTAATAAATTCAAAAAAAATGGGCGAAAGCACAAACACTACATTTAATACTCAATTGGTTAAAGATTTACAAAGCGACCAACTTAAGTTGGTGAAAAAAGCACTAACTAAAATCAAAGACAAAGGCAATCAAAAGCACATTGTTCCCATGGTAAACCTTTACGAGACAACTCAAGATGAATCCATTAAGGATGAAATCAAATCTATTCTTTCACAACTAAAAAACACCAAGTCAATTGCTGAATTGATGCCCTTTCTTGAAAAGGGAAACAACAATATTAAGGAGTTAGTGCTTCATTCATTATGGAGTTCAGGTTTTGATTTAGCAGATCATATTCCTCTAATTATTGAAAGTGCTTGTGACGGAGATTTTATGGTTCTTCTTGAAGCATTAACATTGATTGAAAATTTAGAAGGACCTTTTATTGAAGATGATCTAGTAATATCTACTTCAATATTAAACGAAAAAATCAACGATTGTAAAGACGAATCAATGCTTAACTTGCTAAACTCTTTACTTTCTGTGGTTCAACATTTTGAATCTCAAATAGAAATATAATTGAAAACTAACATTAGTGTTACCTTTATCGGATCTGGAAATGTTGGATCTCAACTTGCCCAATTGTTTCATGAAAAAGGAATAACTATTGATGCTGTTTACAACAAAAATGAAGAGTCTGGCATTTCTTTAGCAAATGCAGTAGATTCAACCTTTATCAATGACAAAACCAAGCTACCCAAAAATTCAACTTTTTATTTAGTTGCATTGAAAGACGACCACTACCTTGAGCAACTTAAGGGCATGAACCTCAAAAATAAGCTTATTGTACACACATCAGGAAGTTTGGAGAGTCAAAAATTAAGTGAATTCACTGAAAGATGGGGATGCTTATACCCTATGCAAACATTGACAAAGAACCATCCTGTAAATTGGAGGGAAATATCATTTTTGATAGAAGCAGCTGATAAAAAAGATGAAAG
>JBELEU010000036.1:0-13955 GCA_042093455.1 Crocinitomicaceae bacterium
GATCCTATTTGTAAATAAATAGAATCATTAGGGTCCAAAACACTTACTTCAACATCAAAACATATTTGATCATCGACATAAGCATCTATTACTATGATATTTGATGAACCAGCATCATCATTCACTGAAACATCAGGGTAAGTGGCCACTTGACATGGCAAAGAAGCATATTGAACATCTCTCCTGACCTCTCCTAATTTGACTCCGTTTCTGTATTCTTCTACTCTAACAGCGAAGGAAAAAAATCCTTGAATAGCAGGAGATGCAGTAATCATACCAGTCGATGCATCAATTGACATATTTGGTGTCCCTCCTATCATGTTTGAAGCGCTGTAACCAAAAGAAAATGGACAACTTGGATAAGTTGGATAAGCACCAGTTGCAGGCCCACTATCTGCTAAAAAACCAGCTTGACCAGATTCGTCAAGAGGAGCTACCAAAGAATAAACCAATGAATCTCCGTCAGCATCCGTTACAGGCCACGAAAATTGTTTGATATTATTCACACAGAAATAAGCATCATTTGGATAGGCTCCAAAATCGGGCGTACTGTTTTGTCCTAAAGCAGGATCAGGGATTTTTGCAAACACAGATACTCCCAAAGTTGAAGGAGACTGTAAATTATCGACTATATTATTTCTGCAACAAGTTTCATATTGTATGTAATATCCTAAAGAATTATTAGGAAGGAGAATGGTACTACCACCCAAATTTTGATAAACCCCTTCTTCAATTCTAACTTGTCCTGGGTTTGGAGTATAACAAGGGTCACCTAATGGGACTAAACCAGATGACATGAGATAAATGGTTTTAGTTGTAACCTGAACATTTGTTCCTACATAATAAATTCCTACCGTCACAGAGCTAGGTAACGTTACTGCCCCGTTAACATCATCGCGATATAATCGCAACTGAATATCATAGGTTGCTCCTGAACCAATATTATTAACCATATCAATCTTAAAGTCACCACCAACGATATGCGTTGCCTGTATATTTACAGAAAACATAAACATTGAAAAAAGTAAAAAAGAATATTTAAAAAACTTATACATAATTAGATTGATATTTAATTAATCAAAATTCAAATTTAATTGTAAAATAAGAATAGCTTCAAAAATACTAATTTCTTGAATAAGATTCAAATAAAATTTTTCATCTAAAATGCACCCCATAAGAAGTTATTTATAAATTTGATTCAAATTTGAATTAATGAAGAACGTCATTAACGAAAAAATAAGTTTTTCGAAAGGAAATTTAACTTCTGATCAACTTATTAACTTTTACAATAAGTTAATCTTACCTAGACTAGTTGAAGAGAAAATGTTTATTCTTTTGCGTCAAGGTAAAATATCCAAATGGTTTTCAGCTATTGGCCAAGAAGCAATTTCTGTTGGGACCTCAATGGCAATGAATGACGAGGAGTTCATCCTTCCAATGCATAGAAATTTAGGAGTTTTTACTAGTAGAAAAATTGAACTTTACAGACTCTTTTGCCAGTTTCAAGGAAAAATTGACGGCTTTACAAAAGGTAGGGATAGATCTTTTCATTTTGGAACGATGAAACATAAAATTGTTGGAATGATCTCTCATTTAGGTCCTCAACTTGGAATTGCATGCGGAATTGCACTTGCTGAGAAAATAGAAAAAACAGGACGTTCTGTGTTGGTTTTCTCAGGTGATGGTGGAGCAAGTGAAGGTGATTTCCATGAGGCTATGAATGTTGCAGCTGTTTGGGAACTTCCAGTTATTTTTGTTATCGAAAACAATCAGTGGGGTCTTTCAACTCCATCCAACGAACAATTTAAATGTCATCAGTTCATTGACAAGGGTATCGGATATGGAATGAAAACCAAACAAGTTGATGGAAATAACCTCATAGAAGTATACAACACAATTAATGAAGTTAAAACTCATCAAAAGAAAAAGATTGAACCTTATTTAGTTGAGGCATTGTCTTTCAGAATGCGAGGTCACGAAGAAGCCTCAGGAACAAAATATTACCCTGAAGGTCTTCAAGAAGCTTGGGCAAAAAAAGATCCAATTGATAACTTCGAATCTTTTTTAATCAAAGAAAATATTTTATCCTCAAAACAAATTGATAACATAAGAGACAATTTCAAGAAGGAAATAAATAAGGAATGGAAAAGAGCGGAATCAGCTCCAGCTCTCGAACCAAATTTAAATAATGAATTAAACGACATATTCAAATCATTTACACCCAAATTAGAAAATTTTAGTCCTGATTCCGAAACAAAAAAACTCCGTCTTATTGATGCTATTCGTGAAGGTTTATGGCAGTCAATGGAAAAATACAACGAATCTGTAATAATGGGGCAAGACATTGCAAAATATGGAGGAGTTTTTAAAGTTACTGAAGGTTTTTATGAAAAATTTGGGGAAGACAGAGTAAGAAATACCCCACTTTGTGAATCTGCAATAGTCGGAGCTGCATTGGGGTTATCTATCAAAGGCAAAAAAGCAATAATGGAAATGCAGTTTGCTGACTTTGTTACGGTTGGTTTCAATCAAATCATCAACAATTTAGCCAAACTTCACTACAGATGGAATCAAAATGCTGATGTTGTTATACGAATGCCTACTGGCGCAGGTGTTGCCGCAGGACCTTTCCATTCTCAAAGTAATGAAGCTTGGTTTTGTCATACACCTGGATTAAAAATTCTTTACCCCTCCAACCCTGTTGATGCAAAAGGACTAATAGCAGCAGCAATTGAAGATCCTAATCCTGTTATGGTTTTTGAACACAAAGCACTGTATCGAAGCATAAGTGAAGATGTTCCTTCTGAATACTACACCACTCCTATTGGAAAAGCTACACTTTTAAAAGAAGGAAATGAAGTCACTATAGTCACATATGGCATGGGTGTTCATTGGGCTAAAACAACTTGTGATAAATTAAACATAAATGCGGATATAATTGATTTAAGAACTCTAATTCCTATGGATAAAGAAACCATTTTTGAATCTGTAAAAAAAACCAATAAAGTGATTGTTCTTCATGAGGACTGCTTAACTGGCGGAATTGGCGGGGAAATTGCTGCATTAATTAATGAAGAATGCTTCGAACATTTAGATGCTCCTGTATTTAGATGTGCGAGTTTAGATACACCTGTTCCTTTTTCAGTAGATTTGGAGAACCAATTTTTACCAACTGAAAGATTTGAAGTAAAACTTAAAGAGCTTTTAAACTATTAACGATGCGATATTTTCTAATACTTTTCCTGTTTCCGCTAACACTTTCTGCTCAATTTTACATCAAAAAAGATCATTTAGTTGTTGGTGTAAATTTTGGAGGATATATCGCCAATGCTAATACTGCTGGTTTATACAAAGGAGATGTAACTGCTTACAATGTCTACTCCATATTCAATAATGCTAATTATCAATCTGACTTTGACAGCTTTTTTGAATACGACTGGCAGGTTGATGAAATACCTTTGGCAATGAATTACAATCCAGGATTAGAAATTGGTTTTCACATTGGAAAACAAATGGAACATATAAAGTATTACATAGATTTTAATTTTGCCCAACTTACTCTTGAAGATTTTGTAATCATTGCAATCAACGATCCAAATAATCAAAGTATTAATCAATTTACCTACCAACCAATTCCAATTTTTGGAGAAGAAAATAGGACCTTCATTAATGCAGGTTTAGTAACCAATATTTATGAAGAAAAAGAATTTCATATTGGACTGCCTTTTTTCGCACAATTCAACAACACTAAATTTACAAACAATTACATTGCCGTAAACAATAGGTCTTATACTATTAATCATACACCATCAAATCAACCAAATACTGTTCCAGGGGGTTTTGCATTCGGAGCTGGATCTGGGTTGTTGGTCACATTTGTACTAAACAAACAAATTAACTTTACGGCTGGTTACCACGTACAATACTCAAAAACTTATATTAATACTCAATTGGCTCCATGGGGACTACAACATTCTGTTTTTGGAAGACTGGTATGGATGAAAGAATAATTAACTTTTTGTTTCATTCCTGATGAAATACTTTATTAAATCTATATTAGGGTTCACCCTGTTTTATTGTTGTTTACTATCAACTTTTGGCCAAGATTATGATTCTACGCAAAACTCTAAACGACTTACAGCTATAAATAGTGTTGCTTATGTTGGGAGTGCCACATCTCTAGTGTTTTTAAATGAGGTATGGTATGATCAATATCAAAAAGAAAGTTTTCATTTTTTTAACGACTTGAAGGAATGGAAATATATGGACAAAATAGGTCATGTCTGCACTGCGTATCAAATGAACCTAAACAGCTATGCTATATTCTCGAAATTTCAAGAAAATAAAAATAAAGTATTAGTTAAAAGTTCACTTTATAGTTTTGGTTATTTAACCGGAATGGAAATTCTTGACGGATTCTCAACTGAATGGGGTTTTTCATGGTATGACTTTATAGCAAATGGTGTGGGCACAGGCTTGTTTGCTTTTCAGCAGAAAAAATGGAATGAGAATAGATTAGACATAAAATTCTCTAGTCATTTAACCCCTTATGCAGCTTGCAGGCCAAACTTATTAGGAAAAACAAATTTGGAAAGAATATTTAAAGATTACAATGGACAAACCTATTGGCTTACGGTTGATTTTAATAAATTTCTAAAAAAAGAAAATCAAGTTATGAAATGGTTCAATTTAGCATTAGGCTATAGTGTTGATGGCTTAACAGGTGCAAATGAAAACCCTTTCACATCAATCTACCACAATGATTGCAATTCTTATGAAAGGAAAAGTAAGTTTCTTTTGAGTTTTGATATCAATTTAAAAAACATTAAAACTAAAAATAGATTTATTAAATCATTGTTATCACCATTTTCTGTTATTAAAATACCTTTTCCAACTCTACAAATAATGAAAAATAACACTAAATATTATTGGCTGTATTTCTAATAATTTTTAGCTATTTTTTACTTAAATTAACGGATAAATATAAATTCTATGACTCAAGAAATCATTTCTTTAATGGGCACACTACTAATGCTTGTACTTCTTCAAGCAGTTCTAGGTTTTGACAATTTGCTTTATATAGCCCTTGAATCAAAAAAAGCGCCAAAAGACAAACAAAGCATGGTTCGTAAAACCGGCATTGGCATTGCCATATTTTTCCGTCTATTGCTACTTTTATTTCTTATCAAACTAATTGAAAGGTTTGAAAACCCTTTCCTCACAATAACCAATGAATTCATTTCATTTAGTATAAATCTTGAAAGTCTCATTATTTTATTGGGAGGTGTTTTTATATTATATACATCTGTTAAGGAAATATGGCACATGCTTAATTATGAAGAAAATTCAGAAACAACCAAATCAAATTCTGCTGGAAAATCAATTTTTATGATTGTTTTAATGAATCTAGTTTTTTCATTTGACTCCATTTTAAGCGCTATGGCGTTAACTGAAAACAATTACATAATTGCAATTGCAATAATAATTGGTGGGTTTTTAATGATTATTGCCGCCAATAAAGTATCTGAATTTTTACAAAAAAATAGAATGTATGAAGTATTGGGATTGTTTATTTTATTTCTTGTAGGTATAATGCTAATTTCTGATGGAGGATATCAAGCAAATATGATCATTATGGATCATCCTATCACCTCTATGAGTAAAGCAACATTTTATTTTATTCTAGTAATCTTAATACTTATAGATGTAGTACAAACTAAATACCAAAAAAACTTATTGAAGAGATCTGAATCAAAAAAAAGTAATTAATATAACTTTTAAATACATTGAAATTATTATTCACCTACATATTAGTTCTTATCAGTTCCTGCTTAATTTCTCAACAAGCAGGTTTTAAGTTTTTACAAAACAAAAATCAATGGCCAGAAAACATTACTTATAAAGCTGAACTTAAAAACGGAGAACTTTATCTTGAAAAAGATGGTTTTTTGTTTAATTTTTACGATGAAAAAATAATGGATCGCTTATTAGCAAATCATTATGATAAATCTAAAACTCCAAAGAAACCTTCCTTAGATCAACATGCTTATAAAGTCAACTTTATAAATATGAATAAAAATTGTACTATAAAACACAATCAACCAACTAAAGAATACTACAATTACTTTATCGGAAAAGACCCATCCGTATGGGCAAGTAACGTAAAGGGATATCATCAAATAACATACAGTAATTTATACAATGGAATTGATTTAAAATTATACTCAAAATTTTTCAACCTTAAATATGATCTTATTATTAAACCTGGAACAAATCCTAAGGTTATAAAATTTAATTATGAAGGCATTGAAGATGTTTCTATTAAAAATGGAAGAATTCACATTCAAACAAGTGTAAACCATATAATTGAAGATAAACCCTTTGCTTTCCAGATAATTAACAATAAAAAGGTAAAAGTAGCTTGTGAATACCAATTGAAAAACAATACTATTTCATACCTATTTCCTGATGGATACAACAAAAAAATTCCATTAATAATTGATCCAACTTTAATTTTTTCCACTTATTCAGGATCATTTTCAAACAATTTTGGTTATTCAGCTACATTTGATTCGAAAGGTTTTCTTTATTCAGGAAGCAGCGTTTTTGGAAATCAGTACCCTGTTACATTAGGAGCATACAATACAACATGGAATGGGGGAATTGTAGATATAGGTATTTCAAAATTTGACACATCTGGAACATTCTTAATTTACTCAACCTATCTTGGTGGAAGTAGCGATGAAGTGCCACACAGTTTAATAGTCAATAGTTTTGATGAATTGTTCATCTTAGGAACAACTAGCTCTCTTGATTTTGCTACAACCTCTTCCGCATACGACACAAGTTTCAATGGAGGTGTTCCAAACAATTTAGCAAATGGCTTAGGTGTAAATTTTACAAATGGCTCTGATATATTTGTATCTCATTTGAATGCAAATGGAACCAATCTTATGGGTTCTACCTACATTGGAGGATCTAATAATGACGGACTAAATTCTACTAGCGACATTGCTTCTAATAATACATTGAGGTACAATTATGCTGATGAAATGAGAGGTGAAATTGAAATTGATGACAACAACAACATCTACATTGCAAGTTGCACTCAATCAACTGACTTTCCTGTAACTACCAATTCTTTTCAAACCTCCTTCGGAGGTGGAGACATTGACGGATGCATAATTAAATTAGATAACAATTTAGAAAACATAATTTGGAGCAGTTACCTGGGAGGCGACCTGCATGATGCCATTTATTCTCTTGCCCTTGACCCCAACCAAGATATTTATGTTACTGGAGGAACATCATCAACAACATTCCCATCCTCTTTGAATTCCATTTACACGAATAACCAAGGAGGAAGATCGGATGGATTTGTTTCGCATCTATCCTCAAATGGGCAGCAGATATTAAACTCAACTTATTTTGGGTCTTCTACTTACGACCAAAGTTATTTTGTAGAAACAGATAGAAACGGAAATGTTTACCTTTTAGGTCAAACAGAAATACAAGATTCAACATTTATTAAAAATGCTGGATGGAGTATTGCAGGTAGCGGACAATTTATAAGTAAACTATCACCAAACTTAGATAGTATATTCTACTCAACCGTATTTGGATCAGGCAATGGAATCAATATTTCCCCAACAGCTTTTTTAGTTGACTTGTGCAACAAAATTTACCTTGCTGGCTGGGGAGGAAGTGTTAATAACTTAGGACTACTTGATAACAATGCAGGATCAACAAATAATATGCCCATTACAACAGATGCTTTTCAAGATACAACAGATGGAAGTGATTTTTATATTATGGTATTGGAAGATGATGCATCAGGAATAGTTTACGGATCCTATTTTGGAGGAAACTCCTCATCTGAACATGTTGATGGAGGTACATCTAGATTTGATAGAAAAGGAAAAGTATATCAAGCAGTTTGTGCAGGGTGTGGTGGAAATTCTGATTTACCCATTCAACCCGCTGGTGCAGTTTCGCCAACTAATAACAGCAACTGTAATTTAGGTGTCTTTAAAATGGAGTTTGATCTGCCTTTTGTTTTAGCTGATTTTGACACTCCCCCGTTGGGATGTGAACCTTTTACCTACAGTTTTAACAATACAAGTATTTTTCAAAACAATAGTGTTTTTGAGTGGGATTTTGGTGATGGTAACTCAAGCAATAATGCTAATCCCTCTCACACATTTACTCAATCAGGAACTTATACGGTTAAACTAATTGTTAGTGATACTGCGACTTGCAATTTTGGAGACACTATTACAAAAGAAATTATTGTAATGGGTGACACCTCGTATACCCTACAAACATTAGAAATTTGCCCCGGTGAATCTCAACAAATTGGATTTTTACCCAATGCTGACACCAGTATTACCTACAGTTGGTTTCCTGCAATTGATTTAAGTAACGATAGCATATCAAATCCTTTTTCTGATGTTATTTCAACTACAACTTATTCATTATTCATATCAAATGGAACCTGTGTTGACACAGCATTTCAAACAGTACAAGTTAACACCCCATTATTAAATATCCCCAATGATACGGTGTTGTGTGACGGTGGAAACTCAATAAATTTAGAAGCTAATTCGTTCGGAACATCCAGTGAATTCATTTGGTCCATGGATCCAAGTTTCAGTGACACTATTAATTCATCGTTAAGCGATTCTGTAATAACTGTTTCTCCAAACACAACAACATCGTATTACATTCAGACCAACAACAACGGATGTTACATTTCAGATACCATTATTATTGAAGTATCTATTGGAAACGTATCCATTTCAAGTGATAGCCTACAATGCATAGGCGACTCCATTTTGGCAATTGCAGAAACGAGTACTAACATTGATTCTCTTAATGTTGAATTTGCACCACTAAACTTTGCACTAAACAATGTTTTTAACGACTCTGTTTGGTTTACTATCTTAAATGACACTTACGTATCAGCAACAGTATTTGACCCTATTACAGGCTGTACTCAAAAAGACTCTATTTGGATAACCTTAGATTCTCTCCCCATAATAACACCAATTGTAACTGCAGATTTTTTAGTTATTTCACCAGGAAATTCAACCAACTTATATGTCACTCCCAACGGATATAGTTATGAATGGTCTCCAATAAACAGCCTCAGTAATTCAACTGCTCAAAATCCAATAGCAAGTCCATTAACTAATACTACATATAACGTTAATATTACGAATGGTTATTGTGAAAAAAATGATTCCATTACAATTCTTGTAAATGAATTAACATGTGGACCACCAGAAATATTTATCCCTAACGCATTTAGCCCAAATAAAGACAACTCCAATGATCTATTGAAAGTAAGAGGAAACTACATATCAAAGGAAAATTTTGTTTTTAGAGTTTTTAATCGAATCGGAAACTTGGTGTTTGAAACGACTGACCCAACACAAGGATGGGATGGAAATTTCAAAGATAAACCTTGCGACCCTGGGGTATTTGTATACTATTTAAGTTTAGATTGTCTTGACGGACAAACTTACTTTAAAAAAGGAAATATAACACTTTTAAAGTAATGACAATCAGACAGTTGAATATAACCACATTAATAATTACTTTATCAATATTTAGTTTTACATATTCACAAGATTTTCATTATTCCATGTTTGATATGTCACCGTTAAACATGAACCCTGCATTAACCGGATATTACAATGCAGACGCAAGAGTTACTGCACATCAACGATCTCAATGGAGTTCAGTTTCAAGACCCTTTAATACCATGAGTTTATCGTTGGATTCCAAAAATAAAAAGATTCCAATCGGCCTTCAAATCAACCAAGACAATGCTGGAGATTCTTATTTTAAGACATTGCAAGCTAATTTGAGCTCTGCATACTCATTGCTTACTGATTCATTACAAAATTTACGTTTTGGACTTCAAATTGGCGTAACAAATAGAAGTTTTGACATATCTCCTCTTTCATTTGATGCCCAATACAATGGGTTCAACTATGATGCAGCTTTACCAATTATGGAAACATTAAATACAACTTCACAGTTATATCCAAACATAAATTTTGGTCTTTTATACAACAGAAAATTAAATGAAAAAAATCAACTTAACACATCCATTTCTATTTACAATCTAAACAAAAGCAATCAAAGCTTCTTTGGAAACGAAGTTGCATTAGATATTAAATTTTTAAGCAGAATAGAGTATAAAATTCAAATTCAAAAATTCGTTAGTCTTAAAAGTAGCTTATTAATACTCAAACAAGGCCCTCATAATGAAGTTGTAGCTGGAGTTGAAGGAAAATATACATCAACCTCTTTTATGGACATAAATAGAAGCTTTTGGGCTGGGTTGTATTACAGAAATAAAGATGCTATGTTTATTTCAGCTGGAATCATTCATGATCAATGGAAAGCTGGAATAAGCTATGATATTAACCTATCAAAATTAATTCCCGCATCAAGATACAGAGGTGGTTTTGAAATTGGCTTGGTATATTTTATGAGAAGGAAATTAAATCTTGAAAACCCATTATTAATATGTCCAGATTATTTATAAATAAGATATATCTGATATTATTTTATCTATTATTTTCCAATTTTTCGTTTGGTCAGCACACTGAGTTATTGAAAGAAAAAGGATTAGAAAAAATGAATATGGGAAATTATGCTGAAGCAATCCCCTATTTTGAAGAAGCAATTAGCATTGATTCATCGCTACTAAACCTGCACTACAACTATGCATACAGCCTGATGATGATCCACAAATACGACCAAAGTATTACTGAATTTAAAAAAGTAACTGTTCTTGACCCTTCAGGTAAAAAACATCCAAAGGCGAGCTTCTATTTAGCACAAATCCAAGGTTTAAAAGGTGAATACAAAGATGCATTAACCAATTGGAAAAAAACAAAAGCTAATTTTTCAAAACAACCCGAAGGATATATTTATAAAAAATCTGTTCGAGAAATCAACTCTAATATTTTTGCAATAAGACATAAAAACATTGTAAAAAGTAATACAAAAATTGCACATTTAAATCAACTTGTCAACGGAGACAACGCTGATTTTGCAGGATTTGAAAAGAACAATAATTTCTATTACAGTTCATTTAAAGCAAAAGACAATCATTCAGTTATATTTAAGTCTGAGAATAATCTTATGAGCCCTCTTGATTCAACAGTAAATGACCCTATACATCACAACGCAAACGGAACATTTACTGAGGATGGAAAGCACTTTTTATTTTCAAGATGTGACAATTACAATCAATGTTTTATTATGCACTCTAAGTTCAATGGAAAATCTTGGTCTAATCCTGTGAAAATTGGAAGAGAAGTGAATAAAACAAATTTTAATGCTACACACCCAAACATAAGTAAACTTAATGGAAAAATGGTATTATTCTTTTCTGCTAACTACAGTTTTGGAAATGGAAAAATGGATTTGTGGTATGCTCCAATGTATGACGACATCACTTTTGGAAACGCTGTTAACTTAGGTAAAAAGATAAACTCTATAGATGATGAAATAACTCCATTTTTTCACCAAGCATCTCAGAACTTATATTTCAGCTCAAAATGGCACAACAACTTTGGGGGGTATGATGTTTTTTCAAGTCACTGGAATGGAGCTAATTTTGAGAAACCTGTAAACTTAGAGAAACCCATAAATTCATCATGGAACGACATTTACTTTTGGATGAGTGAAAATGCAGAATACGGATATTTAACATCCAACAGAGATGGAGCTAACTTTGATAGCATTCCTCATTGTTGTTCTGATATTTGGAAATTTAAATCCTCAAAACCAATCGCAATTAAAAAGAAAACAAACACAAAAGAAGTATTCAAAAAAAAGACAGGAATAACACTTCCTTTAGCATTGTATTTTCACAACGATCAGCCGTCTCCTAAAAGCCTAGATACAGTTGTTAATCAAACATATCCCGAAACATATTATGATTACATCAACCTAAAAAAAACATATGTAAATGAATACACAAGAAGTGTGAAAAACAATGAAAAAAAATTAGCTGAAAATGAAATAAATGCCTTTTTCAATGACTATGTAACTGGCGGAATTGACAGGCTTACACTATTTAAAAAGCAACTTAAACCATTGTTAAGAGAATACGAAACTGTAGAGATAACCATTAAAGGTTTTGCAAGTCCTCTTGCAAAAAGCGACTACAACACGAATCTATCAAAAAGAAGAATATCATCTTTAATTAACTACTTTGAAAGTGCTGATAATCAGTATTTTAAAGAATATATAAACAATGGAAAACTAATCATTAATGCTGCACCATTTGGCGAAGTAAAAGCAAATTCAAATGCTAGTGATGATTTAAAAAACACTAGAAAATCAATATATAGCCCTCAAGCTGCAATGGAAAGAAGAATTGAAATTCAAGAAGTAATTTTTAAATAATTAAACAACCAATAGGATTTCATTAAACAAATAAATAGCTCTCTCTTTTTTTAAATATTTTTAATAAAATTAAAGTTATGTTTTCTGCTATTGACATAGAAAAAAAGTTACTCGAACAAAGAAACAAATCTGCAAACAATTTACTTAACACTGCTTCAAGTATACTTGTTAAAGATCAACACAATGAACTAAAAATTCAGCATAACTTAAAAAATAGCAATGGATTCGAAACCGTATCACTTTACAACTACGACCATGCTAATGTTTTCTCAATTTCAGACATCAAAAAAATAGCAATCAATTATCGCTTGCGTTTTTTGCCTTCTAAGTATACCAAAAAACCAATTCCGAAAGAAGCAATTTTTAAAATCAATCGCTTAGAAAAAGACAACAATACCGAAATTAAAGAGTTCTTTCTTCTTGCTCCAAGTGAAGCTTTTGATTTAGAAGATGTAAACAAAGACCCTCTTTTATTTGTTCCTCTTTCAAACAACAACTATTTATTGGTACACAAATGGGGAAAAGATTTAAGTTGGTACAAAAAGATTTTAGCCTTTCCCCTAAGAAATATTGAAACTATTCTATTAACTATAGCGGTAACCTCACTACTAATAGCAATTTTAACACCTACTTGGATAATCTTAAACAGTGCAGAAATTGATATGGGTTATTTTGGATACCATAGAGCAGCTTGGTTTGTTTATTCCTGTACGTTGATACTTTCAATAACCACATTCATGTGTTTTTCTCAAGGCATATATCCAAGCACTTACCAATGGAATAAAAAAACTTACAATTAAATTTTTCCTAGGCAAACTTTTAAACGTATTATCTTTTTGACGGATTCAAAAACCTGTTCTTTAAAAGTAGAATCAAGTTCAATTGCTTTTAGAATATCCATAATGTCTTTTTCTTCATCAACAGGCATAAGTAACTGATCACACCCTGCTTGTGCAGCAAGTAATCCACAATTCTCAAGATTAACCACACCTCCCATATTCATGGCATCGGTAATAATTAACCCTTTAAAACCCAATGAGTCTTTCAACAAGTCTGTAACTATGTTTCTCGAGCATGTTGAAGGCTTGTCGTATGTGTTGTAAGCAACATTGTTTTTTATAGCAAGGTGAGCTACCATAATAGACAGTACACCCGACTCAATAACTGGAATATAATTTTCCACTTCTCTCATTGGACCATCAATGTAAATCAACTTTTTGTGAGTATCACCTGTAACAAACCCATGACCAGGAAAATGCTTTGCCGTGGCAATGATATTATTGTTCTGAGTTTGTTCTATAAACAAATTTGAAAATGAAATAACCGTATCCATATTTAAACCGAAGCTTCTGTTACTCACCACCTTGTTAGGTGAAGCATCAATAACAGGGGCAAAATTTTGAGTAATGCCAATTTCATTTAAATCTTGACTGATTGTATTGGTTACGCTTTCAACCATTTGAAGTGTATGAATTTCATTGGTTTTAGGTACCAATTTAGAACCGGAAATTTTTCTATTGACC
>JBELEU010000037.1:0-13875 GCA_042093455.1 Crocinitomicaceae bacterium
CTATTGCACCTTGTGATCCGGTAACTCCTTGTATTCCTTGTGGGCCTGTTATTCCCTGTGCTCCTGTTATTCCTTGTGGGCCTGTTGCTCCCTGTACTCCTTGTGCTCCTGTTGGGCCTGTTAATCCCAGTGGCGACAATTGTATACTGCCTGATCCTCCATTCTCTAAAAGAATGTTAATGGTCTGGGTTTGTGGGTCATATGAAAAATCTTGCAATTGCTGATCATCTGTATTATCCATATAAGCACTTAAATCTACTGTCGCTGTATTTCCGTTCTCTATCTCTACATTTAGTTCATCGTTTACAAAGTACATCGAGGTTATCTCTTGTTCATCTGTATTGTCCATCAACGTACTTAAATCTACAACTACTCCTACTCCGTCTTCAATACTTAGTGTCAGTTGATTATTTGGCAACAATATAAAATCTTCTAAATTTTGATCGTCTGTATTGGTCGCTGAATCTCCATTGCATACATATCCTGAATCGGTTACTTCACTCAATTCTAATATACCGTTTGCGTTAACATCAACTCCTGATTTTAGCAATAACCCACCTGTTGGACAAAATGCATTTCCTACTGGCAATACCATTTGATCTATTAAAGTAGATGACCCTGTTGGGCCTGCTGGGCCTGCTGGGCCTCCTCCTGATGTCTCTGCATATAATGCATATGGTACACTTAGCAATTCATTACAAGACATGTATGTGTAATTATTACCCCCTGACACATCTATAGAACTCTCTATAAAGTAAGGTCCTTGGCTCCAATCGATTTGGTCAAACTGACCTGACACTACACTGCCCAA
The DNA here is from genome assembly GCA_042093455.1 of Crocinitomicaceae bacterium. Classification (GTDB taxonomy): domain Bacteria; phylum Bacteroidota; class Bacteroidia; order Flavobacteriales_D; family Parvicellaceae. The sequence goes on from JBELEU010000037.1 coordinate 812, forward strand.
ACCTATCGATAGGTTTACCAAACCATACTTATTGGTGGTTGCTGTAAAAGTCTCTTGATACTGTATCGTTCCTGTGCCTGCACACGCTCCTTGATACAACGACATCTGAAAACCTATTGCCTGATTAGGCAAGGCTTCTCCGTCTACGTTTCTTACTACGGCCTGATACCTGAACGATTGTGGGGGTGAGGTCTGTCCTTGAACTGCCGTTAAAGCTAATATTCCGAATAATGTGAGTAGGTAATTTCTAATCATAATTAATGTGATTTTTGTACTTGTAATGTCTTGATGCGTTGGTCTTTTGTACTAAAAACCAACAAGTAATTGCCTGTTGACTGATTGCTAAAACCAATCGTAAATGCTTGGCTGTTTATCTTTTGCTGATCTATAAGCTTCCCCTGCATATCAAACAACGCAAACTGCATGTCTTCTTGCAATACAGGAATGCTTACATTTAAATAATCTACTGCTGGGTTGGGATATATATCTATCTCTATATCCGCTAAGTGTTCCTCTACTGAAACAATAGACAACATGGTTTGTTGAAAGCCTTGTGTTAGGTGTACTCCACCTGTTGTGTCTTCTCCAAATTCTGTTACTACTTCACCAATTGTATAGTCTAATGAAAACTGATTGTTCCTACTGTGGCCTCCATCGCTTCCTATCACATAATGATCTAAATCCTGAGCAGTAGCACCTATTGAAAAAACAGTAAAAAAAATAAAAATCGTGTATAATCTTTGCATCTTAACGGTATATGAACCATTAATATAACTAAAAGATTAAAATTCCATCGAAGTTTTATGTGAAATGTGTCTTTTTTGCTACTAAACGATAATTATGATTGATGGACGTTTTATCGTTATTTATGGATTTTCCTATTATTCAATAACCAATTACAAACATGATCTTAATGCTTAGGTTTTGTAAATATTATTGTAAATTCAACTTATGAGGATATTATTAATTTTTATTATCACATTCATAATTAATACTCAAAATAGTTGGTCACAAACTGAACTACTATGGGAGATTACGATTGAAAATAGCACAAATAAAAGTTATTTATTTGGCACCATTCATTCAGGAGACTCAAGACTCTTTCCTTTAGATTCAATGATTTATAAATCACTTCTAAACAGTGAAGTTTTAGCATTAGAATTAGACCCTTCAAATATGAAGAATATTAAAATGCTAAAAAAAATGCTATTGAAAGATCAAACCCTTGAAGATTTATATTCAAAAAAAAACTATAAAATTTTAAAAGACTTTTTAAACGATTCACTAAATATTGCTCCCTTAATGGTAAACAATATGCAACCCATTTTTATTGAGCAATTGATAGATCAAAGTTTTATTAAAAACGAACACGATCCAATTGATATTCATTTGCATAAAAACGCCTTAATTAACAATATATCAATAGTAGGTCTTGAAACAATTGACGAACAAATGAATACCCTTCTTAGTATAGAGATAAGCAATCAAGCAAAAAATTTAATAACTAAAGTAAAAGAATTCAATAGACAAGAGCTATTGAATGACATGGATTCATTAATTGCAGCTTACATCAAAAAAGACATCGAATTGTACCTAAACAAGGAACTTGAAAAAACAAAAAAAGATAATGAAGAGTTTCTAGAAAACTTTATTTACTCAAGAAACAAAACAATGTCAAAAAGAGCAGTGAGAATTATAAATGAAAATAAAACATTTATTGCTGTAGGTGCAGCACACTTATATGGAGAAAATGGTATGATTTCCCTACTCAAAAAAGAAGGGTTAATTTTAAGACCACTTCACTAATTTAATAGCTCAGCCATCTTAACACCCAAGTCAGCAGGAGAGTCAACTACATGAACACCACAAGATCTAAGAATTTCTTTCTTAGCTGAAGCAGTATCACTTTCTCCACCAACTATAGCTCCAGCATGACCCATTGTTCTTCCTTTAGGAGCTGTGTCACCTGCTATAAAAGCAACCACTGGTTTTGTACCATTTTGTTGAATCCACTTACCAGCTTCTGCCTCTAAATTTCCTCCAATTTCACCAATCATAATGATACCTTCTGTTTCATCGTCATTCATTAGTAATTGAACAGCATCTTTAATAGTTGTGCCTATGATTGGATCACCACCAACACCTATTGCTGTTGTTTGACCTAGTCCTACTTTTGTAACTTGATCAACAGCTTCATATGTTAATGTTCCTGACTTACTTACAATACCAACATTTCCTTTCTTAAATATAAAACCTGGCATTATACCGACTTTAGCTTGCTCAGCTGAAATAACTCCTGGACAGTTAGGACCGATCATTCGACAATCCTTATCTTTAAGATATTCCTTTACAACAATCATGTCTGCAACAGGGATACCCTCAGTAATACAAATAACTACTCCAATTCCAGCTTCCGCTGCCTCCATTACCGCATCTGCAGCAAATGCAGGAGGAACAAAAACAATAGATACATCAGCACCAGTTTGATCTACAGCGTCTTTAACAGTGTTAAAAACTGGCTTACCTAAATGCTCTTGACCACCTTTACCAGGTGTAACACCACCAACAACGTTAGTACCATAATCCATCATTTGTTCGGAATGAAAAGTACCTTCACCTCCAGTAAAACCTTGTACAATTATCTTAGAATCTTTATTCACTAATACGCTCATAATGTATGTATCTATTTAATTAGGTGCTAAAATTAGCAATAGTATTTAAAAAGCATAAAAAAAACCGCTCAAAATTTGAGCGGTTTCATATTATTATTAAAAAAAGTATTATTTACCTTTTTCCATTTTTTCTTTTAGAGCTGCTAAAGCATCTAAATCACCAAGTGTAGTTTTTTCACTTGAATCATTGATGTTTTTAACCGCTTTACTCGTTTTGTTAGAGTTTGCTGTTGCTTTTTTAGCTTCAACTTCTCCCCATACTTTAGTATGAGAAACCAAAATCTTTTTACCATCCTTGTTAAATTCAAGAATCTTAAATTGATTTTTTTCATCAGCTAAAACAAAGCTACCATCTTCCTTTTTCATGTGTTTAGCAGGACAATATGCTTCAACTCCATAAGGCAATGAAACAATACCAGCTTTATCTTTCAACTTAATTACTGTTCCTTCATGAACAGAATCAGTAGCAAATAAAGATTCGTACACATCCCATGGGTTTTCTTCTAATTGTTTGTAACCTAAACTTAATCTTCTGTTTTCTTTATCAAGCTCCAGAACGATAACTTCTAATTCATCGCCAACAGCACAAAATTCTGAAGGGTGTTTAAACTTCTTATCCCATGAAAGATCAGAAATATGAATTAACCCATCAATACCCTCTTCTAACTCTACAAAAACACCAAAATTAGTGAAGTTTCTTACTTTAGAATTATGCTTGGATTGAACAGGATATTTAGATTCAATATTTTCCCATGGATCTGGAATCAATTGTTTTATACCTAAAGACATCTTACGTTCTTCTTTGTCTAATGTTAAAACAACTGCTTCAACCTCATCACCAACTTTTAAGAAATCATTAGCAGTTCTTAAATGCTGACTCCAACTCATCTCAGAAACATGAACTAAACCTTCAACACCTGGGGCAATTTCAATAAAAGCACCATAATCTGCTATAACAACTACGTTACCTTTAACTTTGTCTCCAATATTAAGATCAGTTTTTAAGCCATCCCAAGGGTGCTCAGACAATTGTTTAAGACCTAAGGCAATTCTCTTTTTGTTATCATCAAAATCAAGAATTACAACCTTAATCTTCTCATCTAACTGAACTATCTCTTCAGGATGATTAACTCTTCCCCATGATAAATCTGTAATATGTATTAAACCATCAACACCACCAAGGTCAATGAATACTCCGTATGATGTGATATTTTTAACAATTCCTTCAAGTACTTGACCTTTTTCAAGACCTGACATAATTTGTTTCTTTTGTTCTTCAATTTCAGCCTCAATAAGAGCTTTGTGAGAAACAACAACATTTTTAAACTCAAGGTTAATTTTAACTACTTTGAATTCCATGTTTTTACCAACAAATTGATCGTAATCTCTGATTGGCTTAACATCAATTTGTGAACCAGGTAAAAAAGCTTCAATTCCAAAAACATCAACAATCAAACCACCTTTGGTTCTACACTTAACAAAACCAGTAATAATCTCACCCGTTTCAAGAACTTCATTAACTCGTATCCAAGCCAAATGGGTTCTTGCAGTTCTGTGAGAAACTACAAGTTGACCAGTTTTATCTTCCATACTCTCTATGTAAAGATCAACTTCATCACCAATTGTTAAATCAGAATTATACCTGAACTCATTTTTAGGTACAACACCTTCACTCTTATAGTTAATATTTATTACAACTTCTTTTTTAGTAATTGCTATAACACTACCTTTAATCAAAGATTTTTCTTGTATTTGAGTCAATGTACCATTGTACATGTCATCCAACTTTGATCTCTCTTCTTTAGAGTAAGAATCATGCTCATCACTTTCAAAAAGATCCCAATCAAAAACAGCAGGCTCTTCAACAGCAACTGTCTCTTCTTTAACAATCTGTTTTTCAGCAACAGCTGTTTCAATTTTTTCAACAACAACTTCTTCTACTACTTTTTCTGCTTTAGGAGCAGCTTTTTTAGCAGTATCTTTTGTTTTAGCAACTGGAGCTTTTTTTACAGCCGGTGCTTTTTTTGCAGCAGGAGCTTTTTTTGCAGCAGGAGCTTTTTTTGCAGTTGTTGTTTTCTTTGCTTCTGTACTAGAAGTCTTTTTAGCAGGAGTTGCTTTTTTTGCTGCAGTCTTTTTTACAGCAGTTTTTTTTGTTGTTTCTTCAGCCATGTGGCGAAATATTTGTATCTCATTTTCGGCATTAAATGAGAGTTGTTTTTTTTACTTGTGCCGTCAAGTTTTCCCTAAATGGTTTGCAAAAGTACGTTTTTATATTAAAACAACCCTAATCAATTAAATATTTATTGATAAAGCTCATTAAATATTAATTTTTTATAATTCATTGCTATTTTAGCATTTGTGGAAAAACATGAAACATTCATGAGAAGATGTTTGGAACTTGCTTCTAAAGGTAAAGGACAAGTTTCACCAAACCCAATGGTAGGAGCTGTAATTGTTCATGAAAATAAAATTATTGGTGAAGGGTTTCATCAAATATTCGGTGGACCACACGCTGAGGTCAATGCAATAAATACTATTAAAAACAAGTCTATTCTCAAAGACTCAACTTTATATGTCAACTTAGAACCGTGTTCTCACTTCGGAAAAACACCACCATGTTGTAATACAATTGTTGAGTTTGGAATAAAAAAAGTTATCATTGGATCAAGTGACCCCAATGAAAAAGTAAACGGAAGAGGAATTGATTTTTTAAAAAACAACAAAGTTGAAGTAGTCAATAATATACTTAAAGAAGAATCAGAAGAACTAAATAGAAAATTTTTTACATTTCAAAAAAAAAAACGTCCATTTATTACTCTAAAATGGGCTGAAACCATTGATGGATTTATTGATAAAAAAAGAGAATCAAATCAAAAAAAAATAAATTGGATTACATCTAAAAACACCAAAGCTTTAGTTCATAAATGGAGAAGTGAACATGACGCTATTTTAGTAGGAAGAAAAACAATCGAAAATGATAACCCAAGCTTAACAGTAAGATTGATAGATGGAAAAAATCCATTAAGAATAGTTATTGATCCTCTTTTAAGTCTTAATAAAGATTTCACTATCTTCAATGACAACTACCCTATTGTGATATTTAATGAAAAAATTGAGGAAGACCAAGGTAAAGTAAGGTACATAAAGTACACTAAAAACAACATAACTTCAGATCTTAACAATTACTTGTACAAAGAAGGCAAACAGTCTTTATTAATTGAAGGTGGAGCAACTACAATTAATTCATTTTTAAAGAACCACAAATGGGATGAAGCAAAAGTATTAATTGGGAATAAGAAATTTAAAAATGGAATTATTTCTCCAAAAATAAAAAATTCCCTTCCCTTTTCCATAAGTACTCACGGTGAAGACAAAATAATTGAATATAGAAATGATTGAAATTGGACTAACTATATTAACATTTTCAGCAATGCTGATCATATTTAAATACTTTGGAGTATACAAAGTAAACAACTTACAAGCTATAATAGTCAATTACTTTACGGCAGGCTCATTGGCTATTGCAAATGCAAAATACAATGATTTGGATTATAATATTGAATCCGTTATTCACTCTAATTACCTTGTACCGTCATTAATTATTGGTTTACTTTTTATCATCACATTTAATCTTGTTGCTTTTGGAACACAAAAAATTGGAATTGCTGTAACAACAGTTGCAAACAAAATGTCAATGATTATTCCAGTATTATTAGGATTATTTTTATTCAATGAAGAAAAAAACTTTGTAAAAATTGCGGGAATTATACTAGCCTTGTTTGCCATTTATTTCTCATCAACAAACAAAGGAAAACTTTCATTTGACAAGAAATATCTACTTATTATTGTTCTAATTTTTGTTGGACAAGGATTTGCTGATGGCACTTTGAATTGGGCTCAAAAAACAGCAATTAACAATTCAAATATTCAGCAATTTTTTGCAACAACTTTTTTATTAGCAGGAATTGCTGGCTTTATGTTTATGATTTATGAAAAAATAAAAAAAAATCAACCCTTTCAATTTAAAAGTATATACTGGGGAATAATACTTGGGGTCCCTAATTACTTAACTCTTTATTTTTTCATTAAATCTCTTCAATCTGGAATTCTTGAAAGCTCTCAAATTTTTCCAATAATCAATATGGGAATAATAATTTGCTCAGCAATTGGGGGTATAATCCTTTTTAAAGAACAGTTATCTAAAAGCAATTGGGCTGGAATTGGATTAGCTTTAGTGGCTATAAGTATGATAACTTTTTCATCGTTTTTTTATTAGTGAAATTTAAATCCGTTAAACATACCATTGAATCATCTTTCAAAGAGAAAAAAAGTAAATTCATTGGGATATCTTTCCCTATAAATAACGAGAATAACTTCAATCAAAAGCTTGATTTAATTAAAAAAAAACATCCTAAATCAAACCATTTCTGTTATGCTTATACCCTATTTAACCAACCTCATAACACTAAAAAGCAAAGCGATGATGGAGAACCATTAAATAGCGCTGGAAAACCTATTTTAAACCAAATTGAAAAACTCAATTTACTAAATACAGCTGTTGTTGTTGTTAGGTATTTTGGTGGAACTAAGCTAGGTGTAGGTGGATTAATAAGAGCATATAAACATGCAGCCGAACAAACACTAGATCAACAAGAAGTTATTATCAATGAAAATTTAAAAGAGATAAATTACAAATTCAAATATGAACATCAAAAAGAAGTATTGGACATCATTAAAAGATTAAATAAAGAAATGATTACCCACACCATGAAAGAAGACTATCATATGAAACTCAAACTGACAGAGAAAGAATATGAAAAGGTTTTAAATGAATTAAAAAAAGTAAATTCAATTGTTTTTCTAAAAGATTAAACAATAGCTTCTCCTAGTTTTGCAACCTGAGTATAAATATTATCAGCCGTTTCTTTATTAACTTTAACCAAAGGAAGTCTAACAAAATCATCCCCGATATTCAAAAGTTTTAATGCATGTTTTATTCCACCAGGGTTTCCATCAGCAAATAAATATTGAATTACGGGAAAAAGTTCATAATGTTTTTGGTTGGCTAGTTCTAAATCACCTTTCAAAGCCGCATTTACCATTGTTGAAAATCGCTTTGGAAATGCGTTTGCCACAACAGAAATTGCTCCATGCCCTCCTATTGTGATATGAGGCAATGTCAGGGCATCGTCACCTGAAATAACTAAAAAATCAGAAGGTTTATTTTGAATAATTGTCATTATTTGTTCCAAGTTTCCAGAAGCTTCTTTAATTGCTACAATATTTGAATATTTATGAGCCAATTCAAGAGTTGTTTCAGCAGACATATTACTACTAGTTCGCCCAGGAACATTGTAAAGTATAATTGGCAAATCTGTACAAGAACTTAAATGATTGTAATGGCTAATTATACCTTTCTGAGACGGTTTATTATAGTAAGGACTTACAGATAAAAATCCATCTATTTTAGATTTCTCCCAAAACTGAAGTTGCCTACCTATTTCAAGAGTATTATTACCACCAACACCTAAAACAACAGGCAATCTTCCTGCGTTGATTTCAATCACAAAATCCAATACAGCAATTTTTTCTTTATTAGAAAGAGTAGCAGACTCACCTGTTGTACCTTGAACAACCAAATAATTGGTTCCATTCTTGATTTGATGCTCAACTAATTTCTCAAGTGCTATATAATCAATTGAAAAGTCTGACTTAAAAGGTGTAATTAGAGCAACACCTGCCCCTTTAAATTTGTCCATAATTTTTATTTTTTACCAGCTTTCATTCGGTTATATTTCATAATATTTGAAGGGTCTAATTGACGAACTAAATTATACATTTTCATTCTTTGACCAGGTTCTGCAGGAGTAAAAACCTTGACTACCTCATCTGCTTTAGCAGTAAAAAACAATTGCATATTAAATGAGTTAGGCCGAGCTTTATGAATAGCCATTAATCCGTTGAGAGCTGTAGAAATACCTGTTAAAGATTTATTTCTGTCCTCATAAGCTAAGTCCAATCCATTTCTATGATAGTTATAGTAACATGCTCTCATGGGGCTATAAAGTGGCTGGAGTGTGTTTTGAATCAGGTGAAATCGATTTTGAGAACCTTCACTTGGTTTCCATCCTCTTTCACCAGCATTTTGACAATTGTTAACTATTTGAAGTGCTTTATTAAAATAAGGTGTTCCTCCTTCAAATGAAAAAGAATCATAATCAAGTCCTAAAATCATAAAAGCATAAAACGCCAAAACATCTGCAAGGTTATTAAAGTGCCTATCCGGTTGAAAAATTATTGCCGTATTTCTTAAATAGGTAAAACTTAAATTTGGATCATTGTAATTGAATAACCTTGATTTATAACTAGAATTAAAAATTGGCCTAGAGGATGAAACTTGTATTGAAGCAGTGAATTGATCACTTGAAACTTTTTCACTAATGTTTATTAAAATACTAGCTTCTATTCTTTCATGAGCCTTAAATTGATCTGTTGTTCCAGTGTAATCTGACCATTTAGTATTATTTATAAATTCATAAACAGAAGTTTTAAGCGATGTTAATATCTCTTTATTTGCAGGATTACTTTGTAGTTTTGGAGCAATAATATCTACACTACAATTTATTTCCTGACCATAAAATGGATACAGAACAAATACCAATAAAAAAACAATTAAATTTCTCATATTAAATACACTCTTCAATAAAATCAATTATATCATTAGCAACATCAATTTTAGGCTTTAAATCAAAAGCAATTTCTTTATTAGGGGTTAAAAGAGTGACTTTATTAGTATCAACAGCAAAACCTGCTCCTTTATCATTTAATGAATTAAGAACAATAGCATCTAGATTCTTATTTTTCATTTTTTGATACGCGTTAGATTTTTCATTATTGGTTTCAAGAGCAAACCCAACAACCAATTGTTTTTTCTTCAATTTGGCCAATGTTCTTAAAATATCTGGAGTCTTTTTAAGCTTTATAGACATCTCATCTTCCTTTTTCTTGATCTTTTTATCAGCAACTTCAACAGGCTGATAATCTGCAACAGCCGCACTCATTATTAAAACGTTTGAGCTAGTAAAATGTTTTTTTATAGATTCAAGCATATCTTGTGCAGAAACAACATCAATTCTCTTTACACCTTCTGGGGTATCTAAACCAACTGGACCAGAAATTAAAATAACTTCTGCACCACGCTTTTGTGCAATTTCAGCTAGAGCAAATCCCATTTTTCCTGAAGAATTATTACCAATATAACGAACGGGATCTATTATTTCGTGTGTTGGACCTGCTGTAATAATAATTTTATTGTTTTTCAGTGTTGCTTTATCAAAGAAATAATCATAAATAAATGCAACAATATCTTCAGGTTCTTTTAATCGACCTTTACCATCAAGACCACTAGCAAGTTCTCCAGAATCTGGCTCAATGATATTGACACCATTTTTACTTAATGTTTTTAGATTTGATTTTGTAGTTTCATGCTTATACATATCTAAATCCATTGCAGGGGCAACAAAAACAGGACATCTAGCAGATAAGTAAGTTGCTAACATAAAACTATCAGCTTCACCAGTTGAAAGTTTAGAGATAGTATGAGCTGTGGCAGGAGCTACTAACATTAAATCGGCCCAAATTCCAAGATCAACGTGATTGTTCCATTCTCCAGAATTTTTGTCTTTAACAAAATCCTTTAAAACAGGGTTTTTGGATAAAGTAGATAGTGTTATTGGTGTAATAAAATCAGATGCTGATTCGGTCATTACAACCTTAACATTAGCACCCTTTTTGATGAATTCCCTTACAATGTAAGCGGATTTGTAGGCCGCAATACTCCCTGTGACAGCAAGAAGTACATTTTTGCCTTTTAACATGTAATCAGGAGATTAGATAGATTCTTCTTCATTTTCTGGATGCTTCCAGAAAATGTCTTCGCCTTCCATTTCTTGCATTGCAATTGCACCAGATTTAGGTAGACGTTCATAGTAACGAGAAACTTCGATTTGCTCTCTGTTTTCAAAAATCTCTTCAAGATTATCAGTTGATGTTGCAAACTCATCAAGCTTTTGGTCAAGCTCTTCTTTCATTTCAACATTAATTTGATTTGATCTTTTTGAAAGAACTACGATTGTTTCGTATACATTCCCTGTAGACTGTTCCATCTCACGTACATTTCTTGTGATGGTTGTCTTTTCTGCTGTGCTATCTTTGTAAGCCATTAATTGAGTGTTTTTAGTTTCTCTATTTCTTTAACGCTAGTATTGAAATAAGTTTCTGCTGTTTTCAAATTATTACTTTCGCTAAAATAATCTACAAAATTATGATAAGATTTGATTGTTTCCTCAAATCTTTCAACTTTTTTTGTTTCAACACTGTTAAAAGCAAATAAATAATTGGCTTTAAGTATCATAAAGTAGATTTCTTCTCGAAATTTAGTGTCAGGAAATTTAGTTAAAGTAGTGTTTAGTGCTATTATAGCAGACCTATATTTTTCCATTTTATAATAAAGCTTAGCCTTTTCAAAACTCTTAAGCTCCAGCCTTGATCTTAAATCTTTTATGTTAATATTGCAACTATCAACTAAATTACTGTAGGGATACTTGCTCATAAACAATTGAAATTCATCAATTGCCTTGTAACTATCCGACTGGTCAAGATAGTAATCAGGTGAGTTGTTCATCATGCAAATTGCAGCATTAAAAGCACATTCTTCTGCCCTCTCACTATTTGGAAAGTTTTTTACGAACCTTTTGTAGTAATAACCCGCCAAGTAGTAGTCTCCCATACAATATTGATTTTTTGCGTAGTAATAATACACATCTTCCCCTTTATCAGTCATTCTAAAATAAGACATTAACTCATCCAACAATGGCAATGATTTATAACATTGATCATTGTTATAATATTCCAATGCTTTTTCGTACTTAAGGTTGTAGTCTGAGCCCTTTAAGATCTTGTTGTACTCTGAACAACCCATTAAAGTAAAAAGTAAAAAGGGTATTAAAAAAGTACTTAAACGATATTTTACTAGAAGTAATTTCATTTTTGAAATGCCAAATATAATGGATTATCTAAAACAAAAATCTAAAGATTCCACTTTCAGAAAAAAAGTTGACTTTTTTTTGTTAATAAAACATAAATTTGATTTTGTGAAACAAGTAAAGTATTATACTTTTGCAGGCTTACAACTAGTAAAGAAAAACGGCATTATGAAAGATATTTTTGATAAAATTAGAGGGAACAGAGGGCCATTGGGTCAACATGCTAAAGAATCGCATGGTTATTTTACTTTTCCAAAACTTGAAGGTGAAATCAAACCTGTAATGAAATTCAAAGGTAAGGATGTTTTAACATGGAGCATCAATAACTACTTAGGTCTTTCAAACTTACCTGAAGTTAGAAAAGTTGATGCAGATGCAGCAAGAGACTGGGGTTTAGGATACCCTATGGGTGCAAGAATGATGTCTGGACAAACATCACAACACGAAGAACTAGAAAATGAACTGGCAAAATTCATGGACAAAGAAGCTGGCTATCTTCTTAACTTTGGTTACCAAGGTTGTATGTCGGCAATTGAAGCTCTTGTGGGAAGAAATGATGTGATTGTATATGACAGTGAATCTCATGCTTGTATGGTTGATGGAGTTAGACTTCATCAAGGTAAAAGAAAAGTTTTTTTACACAATGACATGGAAAGCTTTGACAAGCAAATGGCGGTTGCTACTAAACTCGTTGAACAATCAGGTGGTGGTATATTAGTAGTTACTGAAGGTGTTTTCGGAATGAGCGGTGATCAAGGAAAACTAAAAGAAATTGTTGATTTCAGAAAATCAGGAAAATATAATTTTAGATTGTTTGTTGATGATGCGCATGGTTTTGGAACTTTAGGTGAAAAAGGCCAGGGAGCTGGAGAACATCAAGGTGTTCAAGATGAAATTGATGTTCTATTTGGAACTTTTGCCAAATCTATGGCAAGTGTAGGAGCATTTGTTTGTAGTACAGAAGATGTCATCAATTACCTAGCCTATAATATGAGATCGCAAATTTTTGCTAAATCTTTACCTATGCCTCTTGTAATTGGAGCACTGAAAAGACTTGAACTTTTAAAAGGCAACGAACAAAGAGAAAAACTTTGGACAATCACAAATGCACTTCAAGGTGGGTTGAAAGACGCTGGATTTAGCCTTGGAAATAGTAATACATGTGTAACACCAGTTATGCTAAGCGGAACTTTAGGGGAAGCAACAAATCTAACTTTTGACTTAAGAGAAAACCACAACTTATTTTGTTCTATCGTAGTTTATCCTGTTGTTCCTAAAGGAATGATACTACTGAGACTAATACCTACTGCAGCTCACTCTATTGAAGATGTTGATTATACGATAGATA
>JBELEU010000038.1:0-977 GCA_042093455.1 Crocinitomicaceae bacterium
TAGGAGATAAGAATTTATCCATATATTTATCATTATCTCTATCGTAATCGCTGTAGAACCCCTTATAAAACTGTGTTCTAAAGTTCAATAAAAAGGAATAGTCCCAAAGGTGTTTAGTCCTTAAAGAGAACTTTGAAGCAACCTCAAATAAATCATCGTTTTTCCACCAGGCATCATCTCTTAAGTTTCCATAACCTGATTTCATCATCCCAAAAGACATTGTAATAAAGTTATTCCAATGAAATTTATTATGCCTGTAGTCTATCCAAATGTCAGCCAATCCATGAACCTCCATAAAGTTCATGCCTCCCGCAGACCAATTGTGAAGGCCAGTTTTATTAAACCCAACATAAAAAACAGCAGCATTATCCCAATAACTAGAGTCGTTGGTTAATTCCAATTCTTTATCATGTATATATTCTTCATTTTCTGCCGTAAGTTGATGTTGAGCATTAAAAACTTGCCAACCAAACAGCAGGTTCAAAACGAAAAATAAACGAATCATTTTATGGTTTAACATCCTATATATTATTCATCATCATTTTGTTTGAAAATGATAATCAATGCAAATTTAATCTTTTGAAATTATTAACAAGATGAATAAGTTATTTCGTGTTAAAATGTGTGATAATTTATGATTACATAAAGTTTATCCTTGAAATGGGTCGCTTTATCAATATTTTGGGATTAATCTTTTTATTTTACTTAAATTAGAGCACAATTTTAAAACAAACGAAAACTATATAATATGAAAAATTTAACTTTTACCCTCTGTTTTGCTTTACTATGTTCAGTAGGGTTTGCCCAGACTTCAACAAGAAAGGCACCTGCAAAAAACAACATGGTAAAGGAAAAGCCTTCTTCTTTAAATGAAGAAAAATCTAAATCAAATTCTAAATACCCAACTAAACCAGGTATTAATAACCAAGATGTTAACAAAAGAGCAGCAGCGCCATCAAACCCAATGGTAAAGGAAA
>JBELEU010000038.1:1077-13720 GCA_042093455.1 Crocinitomicaceae bacterium
AGCCATCATCATCAGTTGAGGCTAAAAAGAAATACCCAACTAAACCAGGTATTAACAACCAAGACATTAACAAAAGAGCAGCAGCGCCATCAAACCCAATGGTAAAGGAAAAGCCATCATCATCAGTTGAGGCTAAAAAGAAATACCCAACTAAACCAGGTATTAATAACCAAGACGTTAATAAAAGAGCAGCAGCGCCATCAAACAAAATGGTAAAGGAGAAAGCATACCAAACAAGTGAGCCAAAGATGAAATCACCTGCTGGAGTATCTAATGCAGAGACAAGAGCAGCATCTCCATCCAATAAAATGGTAAAGGAGAAAGCATACCAAACAAGTGAGCCAAAGATGAAATCACCTGCTGGAGTATCTAATGCAGAGACAAGAGCAGCATCTCCATCCAATAAAATGGTAAAGGAGAAAGCATACCAAACAAGTGAACCAAAGATGAAATCACCTACTGGAGTGTCAAATACAGAAAAAAGAGAATCTGCTACTGATAAAAACTTTTCTCCAAGTTCATCAGCTTCATCAAAAGGTACATCTGGAAAAACAGACAAGAAATTTAGTCCTAATGCACCAACATCAGTAAAAGGAAATACTGCTCCTGAAAATAGAGCAACTGATTCAGCTCCTCAAACTTCACAAAGTAGTTTTTGTAGAGGGTGGAAAGATGGATACCTTAAAGGATGGGTAGAAGCAAAAGAAGAAAAAGTTAAGCCTCAAGAAATTCCTTCTTGTCCTGAAAAAGCACCTTATGGATGTGAAGATTACAAGTGTGGTTATTCTACGGGAATGCAGTCAGGTAAGCTTGACGCAAGAAAGAGATAATTTTCATAATAACTTATTTATTAAGGGGAGCCAATGTGCTCTCCTTTTTTTTTATTAAAATATTAGTTAGATTTATAGCTACACTATTTAAAAACGTTCATGAAAAAATTGAGCATATTATTTATATTTATAGGATTGTCAACTTCTTTTTTTGGTCAATGCGATGGTAGATATCAAACGGAAATATTTAATTCTGTTTCAGTTTCTACTGTTAATTACTCAGATGTCTACACGGATCAATACCATGAGATGGATATTTATACACCAGATGGTGATACTGCAACAAATAGGCCTGTAATAATATACATGCATGGAGGGGCTTTTTATTCAGGAGATAAAAACTTAACTGACTGTGTTGACTTTTGCACTTCATATGCAAAGATGGGGTATGTTGCAATTTCAGCAAACTATAGATTGTCATCCAATCCAATTATTTTTGCATTAAGTACGGAAGAGCAATACACTAGTGTTTTAAAGGCGGTTGCTGACATTAAAGCAGCAGTTAGGTACGTAAGAAAAGATCATTCGAATGGAAACACATTGGGTGTTCATCCGCAGGGAATTTTTGTTGGTGGATATTCAGCCGGAGCGGTTTTGTCTATTCACTTAGCTTACTTAGATCAAATTAGTGATTTACCAACTTCTCCTACAGATGTTCAGGCACTTGTTGCTAGTATAGGAGGCACTCTTGAAGGAGATGCTGGAAATAGCGGTTATTCTTCTGGTATTCGTGGAATTGTAAGTTTTGCTGGTGGAATAAATGATTTAGCTTGGATTGATCCAAATGATGAGCCAATTGTGTTTGTGCATGGAACTACAGATTTAGTAGTCAATTACAATTGTGGGCCTGGCACTAATCAACCTACTGTTTTAAACCTTTGCGGTATGAATGCAATGAAACCTGTTGTTGATAGCCAAGGGGTTTTGAACGATACTTTAATTTACACTGGAGAAGGCCACGGCTGGCCAGCCTCTGGACATGCCAACCCATTATTTACTCAGGCTGTTGAATTTTCATCCAATTTTCTGTATCCCCTTTTACCATGTAATAATTCAACACTTTCTATTGACGACTTAGAGTTTGATTTGGTAAAACAATTCCCTAGCCCCGCAAGAGAAATTGTTCACTACAGTTCCAATAAGTTAGTCAAAGAAATTATTATTCACAATCAAATAGGTCAAGTGGTTGATAATATTTTAATAAATGAAACTAATTTTGATTTGTCTGTTTCGTCTTTCAATGAAGGGATTTATTACGTAAAGTTGTTATTTAATGACAACAATACAATGCTTAAAAAATTAATTGTAATCAATTAATATATTTCTATAATCTTAACTACTAAACATGAAAAAAATAATAATAATTCTCTTGTCACTCCCCCTATTTTCTATAGGCCAAGAAAACTTATCATTAAATAATATTTTAGACATTGGCGATAAGAATGCTTTTTTAAAAGAAGTTATTGAAAACGGATATTCAGAGGGGAATTCTACAAAAGATAAAATTTATTATGGCAAAGGATTATCAAAAGATAAAACTTTAGCAACGGATTGGGGGCAATATACATTGTCTAACGGAGAGTTTTATTTTGAACAAGGGGATCTTGCTGCTGCAAGGAAGCAGTCTAAAGGCGGAGCTTGTTATTATGATTTAATTGTGGCAGATATAAAATCTCAATGCAAACACATTAAGGTTATGACCCACGATTCAAAGAGAAATGGACAGGTGAATTTTTCAACATATCAATGTTCTGGTGCTAAATTTGCTGGAAGCATTGGTTTTGCCCAAATTGATGGCAATGGTGTAGTTCAACAATTTCCGGGAGACTAAGTCACAATCAATAGGAATATACTTAATCCTAAGCCAGTGTATTTACTAATTCGCCAGTTTTTAATTACTTCATTTCTATAGCATCTCAGATATACGTCATTCTTATGTAAATTAGAGTTTTTAGTATTTGTTACATCACTAAAATCAGGACTATACTTAATGGTAGGTGTTATGCTTTTCTTAAGAGCAATCACAGGAAACCAGCTTAATACAATGCTAGCTCCTGCTAGAAAAAAAGGGACACCTTTTGCACTCCCATGTAGAAAAGCATCAGACTTTCCGCAATTACAGATTTCATAATCACTCAGAACTGTAGTGTCAGCCTTTTCGTTAATAGAAGCAGTAACTTCACTTTTCTCTGTAAGATAAACCTCTTGTATTTGACTTAGGAAGAAAATTTTATACTCTGAAGAGGAGGTTTTAATAACTATTCTGTCCTTTGAGATTTCTGTAACCTTACCTGAGTGTATGTTTCCACCTTTTAATAAAACATCAATACCATTACCAATAATTAATTCATCAATAGCAATCGTTTTTTTTTGCACTTCAGCTGTTATTTGAGTTTCAAATGTATCAGTTATTGATTTATCATTTGATTTGGGTGTTTTGCTTAATTTAACTGAAGATTTAATTTCAAATAAACCTAAATAAATTTCTCTATTATTTTTTATTCTTATAAAGAATCCGTCATTTTCAATTTTAGTAATTGTGCCTGAGTAATGTTTAGAACTGTATAGTTCAAAATCAAGACTGTCACCAATTTTTTGACTTAGTATAAAAATAGGTAGTAATAGTATAAAGCCTAATGCAAAGGACTTCATTCTTTTTTAGCTATGTTGAATCCCATTGAAAGGCCTACGAATTGTCCACTTTTACTAGAAGATAAAAATAGATTTACTGGAATATTTAAATAACCAGATTTAAATGTTTTACCAATTGCAAAAACAAACGCGGGGCTAAAAGCAACAGGGCCACGGCTGTCCATTCTCCTTTCGATATTGAAAGGGTTGCCAGCGCCATCAGATACTCCAATTTCTTGAGTATATGTGCTACCACCGGGCGATGTAACTGTTTCAAAAGCACCATTGTTCTGAGTGGTTAAAAATCCAGGATCATTTTCATAATATTGTCCTTGTCTGTTTTTAATTGCATTCCAATCTTGATTGGCATCAAAATAACCCCATGCTCTTCTCGAAAATCTAAAAGTTGGTCCAAATCCGAATTCCCAACCACTTTTTGAATTTCTAAACCCATTAATAAAAGTAAAAGAAGGGTTAAACATGCCTTGTTCAACGCCAGTTAGTAATACCATTCCTTCAATAAGCGCTTGAAAGTTTCCAGCACTAAGGTATGCCCCTTCAAATTGATAACCTAGTTGAGTCATAACAGGGAATGGTAAATCCCAACCACCATCAGCAAGATCGCTTGTAAGGATTTTACCCATATCACCCGTAACAAATGCTACACCCATTCTAGGGCCATTGTTTTTAGTATAAGATATTGGAGCTTCGGGAGGTAAGTTGTAGTAAACAAAGTTGTCAAGCATTTCAGGGTCGTTTTCAATTCCTAAAGCTTTATTCATTGTGATTTGCATCATTATTTGCAATTCCGTTTCTAAATTTATAAACTCTTCAATTGCGATTTTATCATATTTTCCAGATCTTACATCTAGTATTTTGACAGTCATTACAATTTTTTTACCAAGGTTCTCGATGGATCCAGTAATCATTTTATCAACATCAGCAACTTTACCAATATTAAGAAGGCAATTTTTACCAAAACAATTAGAAACATCAATTTGTTGGTCATTTAAAATTTCTAACATGTCTAATTTGTCGAACACATTGAATTTTTCTGACTTTGTTAACTCAATTCTTAGTAAACTTTCAGCCATTTCTGGGCTAATTTTAACTCCTTGAGTGTAAACACTTACGACAGCACCTGTTTGGGTTTGTCCAAAAGTAAAACTTGATAATGCTGAAATTATAAATACTAAACTGAATATTTTTTTCATGATTTTTGTTTTATATTTTTCTGTTAACGAAAAATAGATTTTAAATGTTACTCAAATTAACTAAAAAGAATAAAATCTTACAACTTGAAATGATTTTAAAAAGTGTATAAAAATTTGTAATTATTAGTTTTAAGTGTCTCTAAAACAGTGTCTTACGTTATTGTAAAAGGATTTATTTTGGTTGGCTCGCCCAGAAGACAGTTTTTTTAATACCATCTTCTAAGGAAGTAGTTTCTACAAGTAATTTTTCGTTCATTTTTTTAGAAGAGACTTCCCAGTTAAAATTACCTCGTTTTATCCATTTTGGGACAACACTAGGAGGAGTTTTAAAAACAGAGGCCTTGATCAGCTGAATATATCCGTAAACAAGTTGAATCCATAAAGGAGTATGAAATAATTTATAATTCTTGCCAGAAGCATTTTTGAGAACTTTAAAAAACTCATTGTAAGAACAATTAATACCAGCTAGCAAATAGTTTTCTCCTTTTAAGCCAATGTTCATTGCTTGGATATGGCCATTAACTACATCATCTATGAATATATAATTCCCTATTTTCTCACCGTTTCCAGGAATAAACTTCCAGTTTCCTTCAATGTATTTTTCTATCAATAATGTAAAAGAGAAGCTTTTTCCATTTAAAAAAGGACCATATATTCTTGTTGGACTAACAATTACAATGTCCATGTCTTTTTCATTGATATATTGCTTGATATTTTTTTCAGAAATAGCTTTAGATTTCTCATAATTATTGAAATAAGGAACTTTTCTTTTAGTAGTTTCATCAACTACTTTGTCAATTGATGGACCGTATACTCCAGCAGTTGATGTTACAACAGTTTTTTTTATGCCTAGTTCATAAGCTATATCAAGTACGTTGTTTGTCCCAGTAACATTGATATTGAAATAATCGTTTTCATCTTTTAACCAAATTGAGGTGCAGGCTGCCAAATGAAAAATATAGTCACATCCAGTCATTGCTTTTTTTATGCTTTCTTTTTCTAAAATGTTGCCTTCAAAAATGGCTACACTGCTGTTTTTAAGCTGAGGATTTTTTTTAATTGACCTGACTAATACATGTAAAAAGTGCCCCTGCTCAATAAGGCGATTTATTAAATGAGCACCAACATATCCAGTTGCACCAGTTATAAAAATTTTCATTAACGATTAGATTTCTTTCATTTCAGGATTAAAGCGAAGAGCAGTAAAAGTATTGGTCCATGCCATTATCACATGTACAATAAAGGTAATCCATATGGTGTCTGTGTAAAGGGTCAAAATACAAAGCACAAAGCCAAGAGGGATTGCGCCAATTGTTTCATCTAATCCTTTTGGAATGTGTGTAGCTGAATACAATGCAATATTAATTGCTATTGCTGTCCATACACCTAATTCATCGGCAAGCGGAAATAGTAAAACACCTCTAAACAATAATTCATATCCAAATAGATATGCTGCCCAACCCAAAGCATTTTTTAATTTTAATTTTTTGGTCCAAACTCTAGCTCTGATTTGAGGGTAGTTTTTTAGGTTTTTTGCTTGTCTTGCGCTGTAACTTACCAAAGGAACTATTGGTATACTTAACCCAAAGATCCAATACAAAGACAATAGCGAGGTTTCGGAATTAATGTATAACCCAAAATCAGAAATGCTGTATTTTTTTAGAAAAAACACAGCCATTAAAAGTGGCACAATACCCATCCATAATAGTCCTGAAAACTTGCAAAATAAGATATGTTTGATGGAAGCATCATCAGTGGAATTATTTTTCAGAAAAAATGACTTTATTTTTTCAGATTTTGAGGAAAACCAATAGATTATAAATCCAAATAAGGCCAAGCAAATAGGTAAAAAAGTCGTTAAATTTGATGAGGACCAATTGAAATTATAGGGCATAATTTAACTGAGTTTATTGATTCATAGATTTTGTGTTTGAAGCCAATATTTTTTGCAAAAGAGGCATAGGGAAAAGCTTAACAGCTTTTAACGATATTCTATTTTTTAATCCAGGTATAATTATAGCTTGACCTTTTAGTGTTTTAACAATTGCTTTTTCAGCAACACTCTTAACATCTGTGACAGAAATTTTTGCAAAAAAACCTCCAGACTTAATTTGATTTCTTACAATTTCATTTGTTGGAGTTGCTCCAGGTTGAAGAACACTGACTTTAACATTATGAGGTTTAAGTTCTTCTCTTATTGCTCTAGTAAAACTTTTAATATATGTTTTTGTTGCAGCGTATAGAGACTTATAAGGGCAAGGAAAATTAGCTATCATACTGGCATTGCAAAGCAAGTGAGATGGGGCATTTTTTTTCAATTCGGGAATAAAAAAATGAGTGAGGTTTGTTGTAGCTTTTATGTTAAGGTCTAACATTAAATTTATGTATTCAAAAGAATAGTCTTCAAAAGGTCCAAGACCGCCAAAACCAGCATTATTAATTAAAAAATTTACTTTATAATTGTTGTGTTTCACCCAATCAAGAATGTTTTTTGGGCTATCTATCTTTGTAAGATCAATTTCTAAATAATCAGCTTTTACATTGTATTTTTCACCTATATTAGAAGTCGTATTACAAAGATTTTCATTTGGTAATGAAACCAGCAAAATATTTCTTCCTAAAGAAGCACATTTAATAGCCATTTCTTTACCCATCCCTTGACTTGAACCTGTAATAAGCGTATAATACATATATTCCACAATATTTATATTACTAATTTAACACTAAGTTCAAATAAAGCTGTTATTTTTTTAATTATTGTTTGTAAAAAAAGGATGTGTAAATCAATGAAGTTATATACCTAATTTCTTGTTTTTGTGTATCTTAAGTTAAATAGAAAAGACCTATGGACTTAATAAAAGAAATTGTAATAACATTATCAGAAGTTGATAAAAAGGAATTTGAACAATTCTTAACTAGAAAAAGACCAGGTAAGGGGAGAAAGGATGTAGAAGTCTTCGCTCATCTGTATAGCCTATACAACAGTTCAATTGCTAAGAAAAATAATTTTAGTGGAGACCAAAATTATCATGCGCTTAGAAAAAGAATTACAAAATCACTAACTAATTTCCTGATTCTCAAAAAATCTATTTCTGAACAAAAAATCAACAAAAGAGAAGGTGTTATTTTAATGATTTCATATTTCATTGAAAGAAAAAAATATAAGGTAGCTTGGGAATTGTTAGACAAAGAAGAAAAAAATGCAGAAAAAATTAAAAACATTGATTTAAATCTTAAAATACAAAGGCTTAAGCTTACTGTTTTGCCCTATTACAACCAAGAACAGTTTCCTATTATTAAGGAAAAAATGATTGACTTACAAGTTAAGCAGGCTCAAATTGACGAATTTCAACTTTATTTTATTCAGATAAGAAATGAATTAAAACTAAAGATTTTAGACGGAAATGTAGATTCACCAACTGAAACAATAAGACAGGCAATTCAGCAATACAAAAACATAAGACACGAATACAATAATCCTTCTATTCATTTAAAAGTAATTGAAATAATTAGGTCAGAATATATTATTAATAGAAAATTTAAGGTCTTTGAAAAAGTAGTTCAAAAGTATTACAATGAAATTCCACCTGAGGTTTTCAATGATGTGTCTCATGTTAATACAATAGCTCAAATTGAGTATATCATGTCTTATACTTTTTTAAATACTAGGGAGTTTGAGATGTCAAAAACCCATTTAAGTAATTTATTTTCTCTGATAGATCAAAACGAAATCGTAAAAATCAACTATCAGGCAAAATACATTGCCATAGATAGCTTTATAAATGTTTTTGATTTAAAAATTCACGATGCAATTGAATCCATTTCACTTTTTCTGAAAAACAAAAAAAGTACCATTACAATACAAGAAAATTTAAATTTATCATTAAACCTGGCAGCTTTTTTAATTACTGAAGGCTCTTATTCAAAAGCAGTTAAAATTTTAAACTTTATGTTTGAGTCAGATAATTATTACCAGAAAGAAATGGGGAGAGAATGGTTGATAAGAAAGGAAATGATTATGGCCATAGCTCAAACATCTTTGGGAAATATTGATAATAGCTTAAAAATAATGAAAGCAATTGAGGAGAAGCACAAGGACATGCTAAGCATAAATCAATACAGCATGGTTCTTCCGTTCATAGATTTATTAAAATTATACATTAATAGTCCAAATGAAGTGAACCATGAAGTGTTAAGTAATTTTGAAAAGAAAATTAATCTTCAGAAAGAAAAAGTATTTAAAGATCCCAGGTTAATTATTTTTTATGCTTGGATAAAATCTAAATATTTAAACAAAGAGGCCTACCCAGTTTTGATTGAGGAATTTGAGAAAATGTCATAAAAAAAGCCTCTAGAATGAGGCTTTTCTTTAGTTATATGTTAGTTGCAATTAATAGTATTCGTAATATATTTTATCACCATTATCATCTATTAGTGCTAAACTATTTATTTTTAATTTATTAATAGTATAAGTATTAGTTGCTGAAAAACCAGCCAATTCATAAGTTATTGTTACTTGAGTTTTGTCGCTTGAAAACTCCCATGTTCCAGTTGCGGCTGCAACACCAATAAAGCCCATAGTAGCATCATCATAGTATTGTAGCGAACCTCCTTTAATAAATTCAAGAAAGCTTCCATCGCTATCTATGTTTGTTACTGTATTTGTTCCGCTATCTACAAATTGAATTGGTCTCCATTTTTGTTGTAATCTGCTGTTTTTAGGAAGTAATGAAATAGAAGGTCCCTCTTCATACTTGCTACAAGAAATTAAGGATACGATAAGAAAGGATAATGTAAAAATTTTGATCAGATGTGCTCTTTTCATGTTTAAGTTGTTAGTCGATTTAGGGTAAATATATCAAAATTTATTTTTTTGAGAATAATCTTACATAATCAATAAGGAATCTCTGAGGAAAAATATTTTCATCTATTCCATATTTTCCTCCCCAATCACCCCCTACGGCAAGGTTTAGTATTAGATGAAAATTTTTATTAAACGGCCATTCTTCTGTTAAGGCATTGTCTTTTTTATTAACGCTGTGAAATAGAGTATCATTTACATACCATTCTAATTTATTTTTTGTCCAGTTTAATCCATACGTATTGTAATGGACTGAAGTATTAACATATATACTATCAGATTTATGTGTGTTTTTTAAGTGATTAAAAGCATCAGTATGAATGGTTCCATATATTATATTTTGGTTGTATCCTACGTGCTCCATAATGTCAATTTCACCATCTTTTGGCCAATTGAGTTTTCTATCGAGAGTTGGCAGCATCCAAATGGCTGGCCATGTACCTTTTCCATAGGGCAATAAAGCTCTGATTTCTATGTAGCCAGTATTCCAATCAATTTTATTTGCGGTAGTAATTTTAGCAGAATAGAATGAGTTATTCTCCTTTTGAGCTTCTATTATTAAGTTGCCGTTTTCGACTCTAATATTTCTAACATTTCTAGAGTAGCTTTGGACTTCATTGTTGCCAAACCCACATAATTCTGGACATCCATTGCCCTCAATTATGTTCCAATAATTAAGATTTAAATTTTCTTCTGAAAATTCGTCTGACCAGATTAAATTACTTGAAGAGTCATCTGGTTTTGTGTTGCAGCCAATAAATAAAAAGAATAAAAAAATTAATGTTGATGTATTTTTTAGATTAAAATAAAACAAAATCAGCAGCATTTTCTGTCACAGAGCTATTTCCGATTTTTACACTAAAAGAACCTGGCTCACTTGTAAAATTATTAGAGTTATCATAAAAACGAAGCAAATCACTATCGATTACAAAAGAGACTGTTTTTGTTTCCCCCTTTTTTAAGGAAATTTTACGAAATCCCTTTAATTCAATGTTTGGAAGAGTTACGCTTGCAAAGTGGTCTTTAATATACAATTGAACTATTTCATCCCCATCAAAATTTCCTGTATTAGTAATGTTTACGCTCGCTTCAATAGTTGAGTTTTTGGTTAATGAATCATTAGATAAGGTTATGTTTGAATACTCAAAAGAAGTATAGCTAAGACCATAACCAAAAGGAAACAATGGCTCATTATCAATATCTGTATAGTGCGAGTAAAAAACTTGATTGGGACTGCTAGTCGGTCTGCCAGTATTTTTATGGTTGTAGTAAATAGGCAGTTGTCCAACATGCTTTGGGAAAGACATGGTTAATTTCCCAGAAGGATTATGTTCACCTGTTAAAACTTTTGCAATCGCATTTCCTGCTCTTGACCCTAAGTGCCAAGCCTCTAAAATAGCTGGAATATTTTCGTTTTCCCATGTTAATGTCATTGGGCGACCGTTCATTACTACCAAAACTATATTTTTATTTACAGCATAAACTTCTTTGAGAAGTTCTAATTGCAACCCTGGAAGTCCTATATCAGCTCTGCTTCTTCCCTCTCCAGACATATAAGCTGGTTCTCCTAGTGCCATAACAACCAATTCACTCGATTTAGCCAATTGAACGGCCTCTTTAAAGCCTCTTTTATTAGTTGTGTTTATTTTAAGCTCTTCAAAAAAGTTATTATTTCCAATAGACAATTCACATCCTTTGGCATAATTAATGGTGTGGTCTTTAAAAACATTTTTCATCCCCTCTAATAAAGAAATTGCAGAATTTGATTCTCCCTTGCCTCGCCAATTCCCGAGAGGGGTGTCTTTGTCATCAGCTAATGGACCTATAACAGCTATTGTTTTATTTTCTTGTATTGGTAGAATATTGTTTTTATTTTTTAATAATACAATAGAGTTTAGTGCAGCTTTTTCAGCTAATTCAAAATGTTCTTTAGCCCCTACAGTTGCTTTTTCTAGTTCTTCATCACAATATTTATATGGGTTGTCAAATAAACCCAATTCAAATTTTAGTTTTAATACTCGTTTAACAGCATCGTCAACATGTTTAATTAATTCTGGGTTGGATTTTATTAAAGAATCTAAGTGATTAATGTATGCACTAGCTTCCATGTCTATGTCACAACCAGCTACAAGAGCTTTCTCAGCTGCTTTATTTAAATTTTCAGCTGTTCTGTGGTTAATCATTTCACCAATTGAATTCCAATCTGAAACAACAACTCCATCAAAACCCCACTCACCCTTTAAAAGATCACGGAGTATAAAATCATTTGCAGTTGCAGGCATTCCATCAATATCATTGAACGCATTCATGAAGGTTGCTACTTTACTCTCATTGGCTTGCTTAAATGGAGGGAGAATTACATTCATTAATGTGTTTTTTCCAACATTCACAATGTTGTAATCTTTACCACTTTCAACGAAACCATATCCTGCAAAGTGCTTGGCACAAGCTGCAACTGTGAAAGAATCACTGAGAGATTTTCCTTGGAATCCTGATATTCTTGCATCAGCAATTTTACTGCCTAAAAAAGGGTCTTCTCCAGCTCCCTCCATTACTCTGCCCCATCTGGCATCTCTAGATATGTCAACCATCGGAGCAAATGTCCAATGTAATCCAGAAGCAGCAGCTTCTTTTGCAGCAACACTTGCCGTTGCCTTTATGATGTCTAAATCCCACGAACAGCTTTCACCTAGTGGAATTGGAAATATGGTTTTGTATCCATGTATTACATCATATGCAAAAATTAGAGGTATTTTCAGTCTAGTATTTTTTATTACTTGCTCTTGTAATAATCTTGTATTCTTAGCACCAAGTAAATTGAGTACAGATCCAACATCACCATTTATTAACTGATCGTACCTTTTTTGCGAGTATTCATTGTCTTGGTTGGGCCCAGTCATTTCTTCCCCAACTGAGTATTGATTCAATTGCCCAATTTTTTCTTTTAAGGTCATTAATGAAAAAACAGAGTCTACTTTTATTTCAATTGCAGATTTAATAGGATTGTTTTGAATTGTATCACTACATGATGATAATGATACTAATATGAGGACACCAATAATTGGTAGATATTTCTTAATCATAAATTAAATTTATTGAAAGATACG
>JBELEU010000039.1:0-13426 GCA_042093455.1 Crocinitomicaceae bacterium
TATACTTCTTTGAGTGATCGTAATTTTTACACTCAATAACCTTTAATTCACATTGAATAGAATCTTTTAGCCATTTTTCACCATTAACCATTTGAGCATACTCACCTATAGTCATTCCATGAACAACTGGCACTGAATGCATTCCAACAAAAGATTTGTACTTTGATTTAAGAACAGGCCCGTCAACATAAAAACCGTTAGGATTAGGCCTATCTAAAATAATTAAAGGGACATCATTTTCAGCACATGCCTCCATGATATAGTGCATTGTGCTTATGTAAGTGTAAAAACGTACTCCTACATCTTGAAGATCAAAAATCATAACATCAATTTCACCCAACAATTGTGAAGAAGGTTTTCTTTTGTTTTTACCATATAATGAAACGATTGAAAGTCCTGTTGAAGGATCAATTTCATTGTCAACTTTCTCACCAGCATCCGCTTTTCCTCTAAAACCATGTTCAGGTGAAAAAACCATTTCAATTTCAATTCCGATAGAAAGCAAAGAATCAACTAAATGAGTTCCATTAATTATAGTAGTCTGATTAGCAACAATACCCACTTTTTTAGTTTCGAGTAATGGTAAAATTTCGTTGAAATCTGAAGCTCCAACCCGAATATTATTATCTACTATTTGAGTACAGGCAATATTGTTACAAAAAAATACCAGCATGAAAAAGCAAATGGTTACTTTTAAGCAACTATTGAAAATTAAAAAATATGATGTTTTTTGTTTCATATTATCTACAAATTAACTTAAATATTGAATACTGAATTATTTATAGCAAAAAGAATGCTAAAAAAAACAGAGCATTCGAAAAGGTTTTCAAAACCAATTGTATGGTTATCAGTAGCTGGAATAACATTAGGTTTAGCAGTGATGATATTAACAATATCAATTGCAACAGGATTTCAAACTGAAATAAAACAAAAACTATTAAGCTTTGGCAATCATGTTCAAATAGAACCATTATTTCAAAACAGCAACAATGAAAGCTCTCCAATGTCAACCATTGGCTTCCCAAAAGATTCCATTATAAGGATTAGCAAGGCTAGCTCAATTCAAAAATTTGCATACAAACCTGCCATCATACAAACTAAGAACAACTCCTTAAAAGATAAGAATGGGAAAATAATTAGGGAAGTTGAAGGAGTTATTTTTAAAGGATTAGGGAATAGCTATAACAAAGAATTCTTCCATAAATACCTTACAGAAGGGCGCCCACCAACTTTTGCAGGAAGCAAAAACGATACTATAATACTTTCAAAAAGCATAGCAAAAAAATTAAGAACTAAGATAAATGAGAAAATTAGTGGCTTTTTCATTATTGAAGGGAGTCCCAAACAAAGAAATTTAATTGTGGGTGGAATTTATGAAACTGGCCTTCAAAACATTGATGAAAAGTTTTGCTTTATTGGTTTAGACAGGCTTTCTAATATCAATAAATGGGGGTTAACCTTAAAAATTAAAATCAACAATGATTCTATAACACAAGAAACAACAATTAGCTGCACCAATTCATCAAAAAAGGGAGAGTTGGTATTTAACTGGAACAATTCTGGGTTTGATACAAAATCATCTATCAAGATAAAATCAAAAACAGACACCACAATTAAACTGATTGGTGCAGAAGTAAGAAACCTAAGAAATGAATACCCTGAATTATTATCTATCCCTGATACATTAATTATCGAATTTAAAAACAGTCAATATGAATTCAAATCAACTGAGGGCAGCAATCGGTATTACACCGGAGGCTATGAACTATCATTGAAAAATTACGAGGAAATTTCAAACTCAAAAAAGGCTATTTCTCCCTTTTTTGGACCTGAATTTGCTACAACTACAATACAAGAAAGATATGCTGATATATTTAAATGGCTTGAACTGATTTATCAAAATGTATATATAATTATTATTTTAATGATTGTAGTTGCAATCATTAACATGACGGCAGCGTTACTTGTTCTTATTGTTGAAAGAACTAAAATGATTGGAATTTTAAAGGCTATGGGCATGAAAAACTGGGGAATACGAAAAATTTTTGTGCTACATGGTGGCTATTTAATTGGCTCTGGCTTCTTTTTTGGGAATTTACTAGCCGGCTCAATAATTTTATTACAAAATCACTTCCAAATACTTAAGCTCCCGCAAGAAAACTACTACTTAAGTGTTGTCCCTATGCACTTCCCTATTGAAGAAATAGTTTTTTTAAACCTAACCGCCTTTGTAATTTGCTTCTTAGCACTAATACTGCCAAGTTATTTAACTACAAAAGTGTCACCAATTAAAGCTATTCAAGCAGATATATAATTACGCTAATTTAGACAATGCCTCTTTGATTCTACTCATGGCCTCACTCAATTCTTCCATCGAAGCGGCATAAGAAATTCTTACACATTCAGGAGATCCAAATGCATTTCCAGTAACTAAAGCAACTTTTGCCTCATCTAAAATGTAAAGACATAAGTCATCTGAATTTTCAATTACTCTATCACCAAATGTGGTGTTGAAAAATTGGCTAACATCTGGGAAAACATAAAAAGCTCCTTCAGGCTTATTGATTTCTAATCCGTCAATTTCAGAAAGTTTTTCTAAAATAAAATCTCTTCTGGCTAGAAACGCATCTCTCATTTCATGGATTACACTTGGACTTGCCTCTACAGCTGCTTTTGCTGCACGTTGGGCAATACTAGACGCACCAGATGTAAATTGACCTTGAATTTTAGTACATGCATCAGCAATCCATTTTGGCGCCCCAATATAACCCAATCTCCAACCTGTCATTGCAAATGCTTTTGACACTCCGTTAACTGTAACAACTTGATCGTAAATATTGTCAAATGAAGCCAATGATGCATGAGAACCAATAAAATTGATGTGTTCATATATTTCATCACTAATCACAACTATTTTAGGATATTTTGCAATAACATCAGCTAACGCTTTTAATTCTTCATGTAAATAAACACTTCCGGATGGATTACATGGAGAGCTATAGATTATCATTTTAGTTTTCTCAGTTATAGCACCTTCAAGTTGATCAGCTGTAATTTTAAAATCATTCTCAAGTTTAGCGTTTATCACAACAGACTTACCTTCACCTAACTTGACCATTTCTTCATAACTCACCCAATATGGAGCTGGTATAATAACTTCATCTCCTGGGTTTACAACACTCATAATTACATTAGCAATGGATTGTTTTGCGCCAGTTGAAACTACAATTTGATTTGGGTTATACTTGATATTATTATCTCTTTCAAATTTATGGGAAATGGCTTCTCTTAAATCATCATAACCATTTACAGGCATGTATTTAGAGTAGTTTTGATTGATTCCTTCAATAGCAGCTTTTTTAATAAAATCTGGCGTATTAAAATCAGGTTCACCTAGACTTAAACTAATTACATCTATACCTTGAGATTTTAATTCTCTACTTTTTCTTGCCATGGCAATTGTGGCAGATTCTGATAATGCATTGATTCTATCAGAAACATTCGGAGTGTCTATTGTTTTCATGTCGCAAAATTAATTATTTGTGTGTTCCTTAAATTATTATTTTAATAATTAATCAACAGTTTATTCACTTTTGTAACAAGTATTACTTTTATTCGTAATAAATAACACTACTGAATCAAATTCTATGAAAGATATTTTAACTATAGCCATTCCAATAATTGGAATGTTGGTAATTTCTTACTTACTGCTTAAACACTATTTAGACAAATCTCTTGCTGAACAAAATAAGGACATTATTTCTCTAAAAAACAAGGAGTTTTTGCCTTTAAAAATGCAAGCATACGAAAGAGCAATATTATTTTTAGAGAGAATAGATCCAAATAACTTAATAATGAGGGTTTATAAAAATGGAATGACTTCTAAAGCACTACATGGAGAATTAATAAAGACCATTAGAGACGAATATACTCACAACATGTCTCAACAAATATACATTTCTGTAAAAAGTTGGGGGGAGTTGAAAAAAGCAAAGGAAGAGACTGTTCAATGCATAAACATGGCCATGAATTCAATAGCTAAAAATGGCACAACAGTTGATTTAAGCTCTAAAATATTTGAACTAATTTCCAAAAAAAATGAAACTCCTTCTGAATTTGCATTGAAAAAAATTAAAATAGATTTCCAAAGAAGCTTTAGCTAATAAGAAATAAATCCTATTCCTTACCTATCCTCTGCTCATCAGCTTCGGTTGCAGGAGCTTCCATTTCTGGAAACTCGATTTCATGTCTTTCAGTCACCACATTCATTTCGTCAATAAGATGTTTCGCTCCTGCATATTTATCAATAATAAATAGCGTATATCTAATATCAACAGAAATTGTTCTTTGAATATTTGGTTCAAAATAAATATCACCACTCATGGCTTCCCAATTGCCATCAAAAGCAGTTCCAATTAACTCTCCATAAGCATTAATAACTGGACTTCCAGAATTACCTCCAGTAATATCATTATTTGATAAGAAACCAACTGGAAGCTTACCATCAGATTTTCTTGCATAGGGACCAAAATCTTTAGCTTCGTATAAATCTTTCAATCTTTGTGGAACATAAAACTCATGGTTTTTATCATCCGTTTTGACCTCTTTTTCCATAACACCTTCTAAGGTTGTAATGTAGTCATAATGAGTTGCATCAGATGGAGCATAAGACAATACATTGCCATAAGTAAATCTCATTGTAGAATTGGCGTCAGATGCTTTATTTAGACCCATTTTCTGAAGACCATCAACAAACAGTCTCATACCCTTTTTAAAATCTGATTCCATGGCAGACTGAGGTTTCATAATTTGGTTTCTATACATATTTAAGAACTCTTTTTGCAATTGAAAAACAGCATCTTTGTTCAAATATTTAGTAGAAATACCTTTTTCAACCCATGCTTCAAAAGCGTCAAACGAACTAAAAGGTGTTTTGCTAAAATATTTTGATGCAAAAGCTTTAAAATCTCCTTTGCACTTATCGCCTAAGTCAGTTAATGCACCAGGATGGAATTCTTTTGGGACATCATTGTAATACAATTCTAGTACTGCACCAAGTGTATTTTCATCAATGGTTGAGTTATAGTCTTTGTAGTATTCTTTAGCAGAAATTAAGAGGTCTGCTTTTGCTTGCTTTATTTCATCATCCGAACCAGAAGATAAAGCTTGATAAATTTTTGAACGCTCACTTAAGTTTCCAAAAATAAAAACCAAAACTTCAGAACCAAAAATTGCTTCTTGGAAATAAACTTGTGGAAGCGTATACTTTTCAGTTTTCTTTTCTGAATTACTAACTAATTTAAGGGCTTCACTATAAGTGCTTTCTAGGTTATTGGATTCATACCAATCCGAAAAATCACTTTCAACTTTTTGCTTTTTCTCAACAACATTGTTTTTGACCAACTGTTGGCTTTGGCCTAAAAAGTATTTCCAATAATTACTTACACTAGCATGTTTAGAAGCGTACTGAATACGAACTTTTTGACTTTTTTGCATTTCAGCCTCCATAATATCCAACTTGATTCTTCTGATTTTAACACGAGCAGGTTGTTCAACATCTACTGCTTTTTGAACCCCCCAAGAAGTTAAGTATCTATCAGTACTACCAGGATAGCCCATGATCATTGCATAGTCCCCTTCCTGAACTCCAGCAATAGAAACAGGCAATGAATGTTTAGGTGAATAAGGGATGTTGTCTTCAGCATATTCAGATGGCTTATTTTCTTTATTTGCATAAATTCTAAACATTGTGAAATCACCAGTGTGTCTTGGCCACATCCAGTTATCAGTATCTCCACCAAATTTACCAATTGAACTAGGTGGTGCACCAACTAACCTAACATCGTTAAACACGTTATACGTAAATGAATAATATAGATTACCATAGTAAAATGACTTAACCTGTACCTTAAAATCATCACCTCTTCCTTCAGACAATTTCTTTTTAATAGCAGACATGTTTTTTCCAATAACAGCATTTCTTTCGTCTTCTGACATTTTATCGGTAACACCTTCTAATACCTCTTCCGTCACATCGCCAATTTGATTTAAAAACCAAACACCAAAATCTGCAGGTAATTCATCTACTTTTTCCATGGCCCAAAAACCATCGGTTAAGTAATCATGATCAGTATTACTGTTGGCTTGAATGGTTCCAAAACCACAATGATGATTGGTTAACATTAGTCCCTGATCAGAAATAACTTCACCAGTACAGAAGCCACCACCCACAGCGACTATAGCATCTTTTAAACTTGAATTATTAGCATTGTAAATCTGCTCTGGAGTTAATCTAACTCCACATTCAACCATGTTTTTATAAGTTGCTTCTCCTAAAAGCATAGGAAGCCACATCCCTTCATCGGCTTTAGAAACAATTACATTTAACAGTAAGAATAGTGATAGAAATAGTTTTGTGAAAATTTTCATTTTAGTGTAGTTTATTTTTCAATTAGGCTAAAAGCATGCCAAAAATAAAATAAAATAGGTAATAAAGCTTAGCTATATATAAATATCCTAATTTTTAATGAGAATCATCAAACCATCACGTAAAGGAAGTAACATATTTGTAACTCTATTATCGGCATGAACTTTAGCATTAAACGACTTAAGTGATTCAGTTTCTGTATCGTTAGGTTGTGTATCACTTAATACTTTCCCACTCCACAGAACATTATC
Source organism: Crocinitomicaceae bacterium (assembly GCA_042093455.1). Lineage (GTDB taxonomy): Bacteria > Bacteroidota > Bacteroidia > Flavobacteriales_D > Parvicellaceae. The sequence continues at coordinate 6,679 of JBELEU010000039.1, forward strand.
AGCAATAATCCAACCCCCGGACTTAACTTTATCTATAACTAAATCAAAATAATTAGAATAGTTCTCTTTATCTGCATCAATAAAAACTAAATCCCATGTATTTTTTAATGTTGGAATAATTGAAATTGCATCTCCAATAATCATTTCAATATTGGAATTATAAGAGGATTTTTCAAAATAACTTTTAGCAAATTCTTCAAGTTCAACATTTTTATCAATTGTAATTAAAGAACCTTTCGAAGATAATCCTTCAGCTAGACAAAGTGCACTATAACCAGTGTAGGTTCCAATTTCTAAAATTGAACTTGGAGATAATGCCTTTGATATCATACTCAAAAACCTACCTTGTAAATGACCTGAAAGCATCCTTGGTTGAAGAATATTAAGGTGGGTTTGACGATTTAAATCATAAAGCAAGTCATTTTCTTTACTAGAATGACTAAGAGCATACTTTTCTATTTCATCATCAATAAAGTCCATAAATTTAGTTAAGTAATTTCTTAACTAAAGAAGAGATTAGCTGACCATCTGCTTTACCTTTAAGCTGCCCCATAGCTGGGCCCATAACTTTACCAATATCAGATGGACTAGATGCACCAACTTTATCAATTATTGATTTCAAAATTGATTCGACTTCAATTTCAGATAGTTGCTTTGGAAGATAGTCTTCAAGAACCTTAGCTTGATCCAACTCTTCATCAGCAAGATCTTTTCTATCTTGATCTTTGTATATTTTATGAGCTTCAATACGTTGCTTATGCAATTTAACAACAATGTTTTGAGCAACTTGGTCAGAAATTTCACTTGACGCGCCTTTTGAAGACTCGATAAGAAAAGCTGATTTTATCGCCCTTAAAGCAGATAATCTTAATTTGTCTTTTGCCAGCATCGAAGATTTGATGTCAGCATTTAATTTTTCAGAAATAGTCATTAATCAACATTATCGTGAAGGAAACTATTGGAATCACTTAGGCCAGTGTTTTTAGCTCCGTTTTCATCCTCATTTTCCCATAAAGTAAATCTTGAAATATTTGAATCATTAGATTTTTTAACATTATCCAACTCAATATTTCTTCTCTTAAATGCTGGTTCATTTTCCATTTCATTTAGTCCTAATGGAGATCTTAGTTTCTGAGTGGCAAGTTTAATTCTATTGATTCTATCCTCAGTCATTTCCTTTGTCTCAGTTGACCTTTCTTCAGCATCAATATCATTAATTACTTCCATTTGTTGTTCGGTTTCAATAATGTTTTTAGTAGTCATTTCAGGAGAAGGATTAGCCATTGGCTCTGTTTCTTCATCCTCTTCAAGCATGAACCTTATTTTACCGTCATTTGCTTCTGTTTCTAGCTCCGTACGCTCGTTTACCACCTCACTAGTTTCATTGGTATAATCTTGCACTTGGTCAACTTGTTCTTCTTCTAAAACATACCTTTTAACCTCATTAGTCAATGGAGCATCTTCTTCAACTTGTTGCTTAACAACATTTTCTTGAACTTCAGGATTATCCTGAACAGGGTTTACAATTTCTTGTGTAATAATGGTTGGTCTCTCGTCCTCTAAAGAGATTTTAATTTTTTCTGGTTGCCTCATGGGAATACCAGTATTAGGAGATGTGTTAAACCCTGTTGCAATAATAGTAACACAAAGTTTTTCACCTAAACTTTCATCATATCCATGACCCCAAATAACATCTGCAGTGCTACCAGCCTCATCTTGGATATAGTCAGTTATTTCAGAAATTTCATCCATTAAAACTGCTTTTGCTCCGTAGGTAATGTTTAACAATACATAAGTTGCACCTTCAATATTATTGTCATTTAATAAAGGAGAAAGTAATGCATTCTCAACGCATTTATTAGCTCTATCTTCACCCTCTGCTTCGGCAGACCCCATAATAGCAACACCACTATCTTTCATAACAGTGTTGACATCGTTAAAATCAACATTTATTTGGCCTGTAACAGAAATCACTTCTGCAATACCTTTAGCAGCAATAGCCAAAACATCATCAGCTTGTTCAAAAGCATTGACTAGAGATAGATTTCCAAACATTTCTCTCAGTTTGTCATTATTGATGACCAATAACGTATCTACAGCTTCTCGCATTTTCTCAATTCCTTCTTCAGCCTGAGATCTTCTTTTTCTTCCTTCAAACTTAAATGGAACTGTAATAATACCAACAGTCAAAATTCCCAATTCTTTAGCTGCACTTGCAATTACTGGAGCTGCACCAGTTCCGGTACCTCCACCCATTCCAGCAGTTACGAATATCATTTTAGTATTCTTTTCTAAAATAGCTTTAATCTCATCTAAGTTTTCTATTGCAGCATTCATTCCAACATCAGGAATTGAACCAGCTCCTCTTCCTTCGGTCAAACTTTGACCTAAAGGAATTTTGATTGGAACAGGGCTGATATCTAGAGCTTGATGATCAGTATTACAGACAATAAAATCAACTCCTTTTATTCCTTGACGGAACATGTGGTTAACAGCGTTACTTCCTCCACCTCCAACACCAATTACTTTAATAATTGAAGATTGTTCTTTAGGTATATCAAATTTCATCATAACTTTTAATTTTATTGTTAGTCTACTTTTTCGTCAAAAAACGTCTTAATCTTATCAAAGAAACTTGCTCTATTTTTATCAGAGTGAGTTCTTGTACTTATTTTTTCATTTCTTGCTCTTAATAATTCAAATTGTTCAAATCCTTTTGCTACTAAACCAACGCCTGTAGCAAACAAAGGTGAAGTAATATTAATATTAGTATTTGAACTTAAATGTTCGTTCGGATATCCTATTCTTGAGTCCATCCCTGTGGTATATTCAAATAACTGATTAATGTGTTTTAACTGTGATCCACCTCCTGTAACCACTATACCGCCAATTAGTTTTTTCTCAAAACCCGAATTTTTGATTTCATAATAAATATGCTCAATGATTTCTGCCATTCTTGCACTGATTATGTTTGACAAGTTTTTTACAGAAATTTCTCTTGGATCTCTACCTCTTAACCCTGGTATACAAACAATTTCATTTTCCTGACTTGATTGAGTTAAAGCAGCTCCAAATTTAGTTTTCAATAACTCTGCTTGACGTTGCATAATCGTACAACCTTCCTTAATGTCCTCAGTAATTACATTTCCTCCAAATGGAATCACAGCAGTATGTCTAATTATTCCATCTTGGAAGATAGCTATGTCAGTTGTTCCACCACCTATATCAACCAAAGCTACACCTGCTTCTTTTTCTTCGTCACTTATTACAGCAGATGAAGATGCTAAAGGCTCTAAAATTAATTCCGCAACTTCTAAACCTGCTTTTCTAACACATTTGAAAATGTTTTTTGCAGCAGCAATTTGTCCAGTTATGATGTGAAAATTAGCTTCTAATTGAACTCCAGACATTCCTATTGGGTCTTTAATACCTGGTTGTCTATCTACGATATATTCCTGAGGCAATACATGAATTATTTCTTCACCAGGCATCATCACCAATTTATACATGTCTTCAATCAACTCATCTACGTCTTTCTGAGCTATTTCTTCTTCAATACTATCTCTAGTAATCATTCCTCTATGTTGTAAACTTTTGATATGTTGACCAGCAATACCAACATTTACCACTTTAATCTCAACCCCCGACTTTGCTTCTGCTTCTTCGACAGCAGTTCTAATTGACTGAACAGTTTTTTCAATATTGGAAACAACTCCTCTTGAAACACCTAAACTTGGCGCTTTTCCAACTCCTAATATCTCAATTTTACCGTGTTCAGTTTTTCTACCTACTAAACAAGCAATTTTTGTTGTTCCTATATCTAATCCTACTACAATTTCTGGTGCATCCATATTAATTTCTTTTTGAACAAATTATTTGATTTGAGTACATAACATTTAGTGTATCATACATATTTAGCTCCTTCGGGTGAGGGCCATCAGCATAAAAAAGTTTTATTTTTTTAAATTTTTCTTCCATATTTTCAGCATCCCCAAACAGTATTCTTTGATTACCAATTCTGGGAATGAGTTCAAAGTAGCCATAATTATTAATGTGAATTTGTAAGATTTGAGATTTTAAGAACGAGTCATTGTTAATTAATTTACTCATTGAGTACAGAACATCAATTGACTGATAGTTTAAAGAAGAATCTAAACTGGGGTTTTTATTTGATGATTTATGTCTAATTGCTCCTGTAAATACTGGTACTTTAGCAACATAAGTACTACATAAAGGCATTTCTTCACCACTTTCATCTATGTAATAGTTCTTGTCCATTCCGGAGCCAACAACTCTACCAACAGGAACTCTTTTTTCAAGTTCAACTTTTAAGTGTCCATTATTAACAAAGAAAACTTCAGCTTTTTTTACACCGGGGTGCTTAAGAAATAGGTTTTCAATCCTATCTAAATCAATGTTTTTTTTCTGAGAAAAATCAATCTTTAGACCAATATTAGAAAGCTGCTCTTTTACTTCATTTTTTGTGATAAAATCATGCGTATGGTTTGCATTAAAATCAATGCTTATTCTTCTTAGTACAATTTGATCGTATTTTCCATTCACAAAACTTAAAAGAACAAGAGATGATCCTAATAAAACTAGCCAAAGCAATATTTTGAATATTTTCCTAATCATTGAATGCGTAATTTTCGATGAACTTTTTAAGCTTAGGTACTTCTAAGTCGATATCTCCAGCACCGATTGTTAAAATAACTTGAGATTGATCTAAATCTAAAACACTTGAAAGGTCTGAACCTTTTGACAAAAGCTTTTTTGATTGACAAGAAATTTCATTTAATAATTTTGAAGAAGTAACACCCTCAATTGGTTTTTCTCTTGCTGGATATATCTCCATTAAAATGACATGATCAAGTTTAGATAAACTTTCACAAAACTCAACCATAAAATCTCTAGTTCTAGAAAATAAATGAGGCTGAAATACTCCAGTAACAACCTTATCAGGATAAAACTCTCTAACTGACGAAACTAATGCATCAATCTCTTTTGGATGATGAGCGTAATCATCTATGAACGTATGATTTTCATTGTTGACATGTATTTCAAATCTTCTTTTTACACCCTTAAATGATTCGACAGCTTTTTTGATAGCAATGTCTGAAACGCCAATTTCTGATGCAACAAAAATTGCGGCAGCAGTATTTATTAGATTATGTCTTCCTGGATAATTTAAGGTAATTCCTTCAATGGGATGACCATCTTTAAGTACATCAAAATGGTATGCTCCATTTTTAATATCTACATTCAAAATTCTAAGGTTACTATCAAGCCCTTCTCCATACATTTTTGAAGTTTTGAAATGACTGCTTATTTCTTCATGCACAATCAATGAATCATTTCTATTTAAAAGCTTAGTAAATGCAATGAAATTATCTTTAAAAACATCTTTATCACCATATATATCTAAGTGATCTGGATCTATTGAGGTAAGAACTATTAAGTCTGGGAATAATTTTAAAAATGACTTATCATACTCATCTGCCTCGACAACTGCAACATTGTTCTTATTGCTTAAAATAACATTTGAAGAATAGTTGGAAGCTATTCCACCTAAAAACGCAATTCCTCCATGGTTAGAATGTTCAAGTATGTGAGCAATTATAGAGCTTGTTGTTGTTTTGCCATGCGTACCTGCAACAGCAATTGTGAAATAATCTTTGGTTATTTCTCCTAAAAACTCAGCTCTTTTAATCATGTTAATTGAGCTTTTCTTGAAAAAATTATATTGATTTGAATCAGTGGGTATAGCTGGAGTGTAAACCACCAAATCTATTGCTGCATCATTCAAAACAGAACTTATTTCGTCAACATAATGAATTTCTGCACCTTCACTCTCTAATTGCTTTGTCAATCGCGTTGAAACCCGATCATATCCTGAAACCTGTTTTCCATTAAATAAACAAAACCTTGCCAAAGCACTCATACCTATGCCTCCAATTCCAATAAAGTGAATTCTATTTAAAGTAGATAAAGTCATATCAATCCACCAACTTTAATCACCTCGTCAACTATATGTTTAGAAGCATTTGGCTTAGCCATTTTAGAAAGATTATTTTTAAACTCAATCCACTTATCTTCTCTACCAATTAAATTCATTATTTCAGGAATTAGAATATTATTTACATCATCATCTTTAACCATAATTGCTGAAGAGTTATTAACCAATGACATGGCATTCTTAGTTTGATGATCTTCAGACACATTTGGTGATGGAACTAAAATAGCAGGCTTACCAACTATAGCAATTTCACTGATGGATAAAGCTCCAGCTCTTGAAACTATTATATCTGCTGCAGCATATGCTAAATCCATTCTTTGAATAAATGCTAGAGGGACTATAGATGGATACTTTTCTCTATTTAACTTTTTGTTAACCGAGTCTATGTATCGTGAACCGACTTGCCATAATATTGTTAAATTTTCATTATTGATAGAATCAATATTATTTAACAAACCTTCATTTATTGATCTGGCTCCAAGACTTCCCCCTAAAATTAGAATTACTTTTTTGCCCTCTTTTATTTTAAAATGATTAAGACCTTCATTTTTTTTATCGTTAATGTTCAAAATATCGCTTCTAACCGGGTTTCCAGTCAATTTAATTTTTTCTGCAGGGAAAAACTTTGACATATTTTCATAAGCAACACAAATACTAATTGCTTTTTTACTTAATAATTTATTTGTTAAACCTGCGTAAGAATTTTGTTCCTGAATTAATGTGGGATAACCA
>JBELEU010000040.1:0-13356 GCA_042093455.1 Crocinitomicaceae bacterium
GTAATACAACCTTTACTGTAAGAACCTTGAGAATCAAAAATAGGCTGATATGTATTTCCAGAATTTGATGTTTTCCAAACCCCACTTGATGCAGCAGCCAAATAATATTCAGAATTATCATTTGGATTGACGGCAATATCAGCAATTCTACCAGCTGTTAAAGCAGGACCAATAGACCTAAAATTAAGACCGTTAATAGTTATTTTTTCTAGTGGTGTTTTTTCTTTTTCGTTTTTCTTTTTTGAAATTGAAGTACTCATCAAAAAAACAGGTAATAACAATAATAGATATTTTTTCATTTCAATTTATTATTTAAAATTCATGTCACTCTTTTTAAACGGATAAGCGTTTAATGTAGCCAAACCAGTAACTAATAAATCATTGTTTTGGTTAAAAATTTTACCCTCAACAACAATCAATTTTTTACCTTTTTTCAAAACTAATCCTGTAGCAAAAAGGCTATCATCCAAAAATGCACCAGACAAAAAATTCATTTTCAGTTCAACTGTTGAAACTACATTACCATCAGAAATAGCCATTGACAAAGCCGCAGTACCAACAACTTGATCCATAATTGCAGACAAAAAACCACCATGAGCTGAATTTGATGTCGCTAAATGCTCCTTTTTTACTACGCCTTTATAGGTAATATTACCTGGGTCAATGATATTTAACTCAATTCCTAAATTAGCTCCAAAATGATTGGTTTGATGGTATCTTTTTAGTATTTCTATGCTCATACTCCAACAAAGTAAATGAATATTTCTATAACATCATTCTCATCTCTGTCAAATCATTATATTTGCCAACTGTAAAAAATTAATCTTAATGATTGAAGTAACATTACCTGACGGATCTAAAAGAAAAGTAAATAAAGGAACAACCTCTTTTGAGATTGCACAATCCATAAGCGAAGGCTTGGCCAGACAAGTATTATCGGCTGAAATCAATGGTGAAATATGGGATATCAACAGAGAAATTCATGAAGATGCAAGTTTTAAATTATTCACTTTCAAAGACAAAGAAGGAAAGTCAACTTTTTGGCACAGTAGTGCACACTTAATGGCAGAAGCTTTGGAAGCTTTGTATCCAGGAATCAAACTTGCTATAGGACCACCCATAGAAAATGGATTTTATTACGATATTGATTTTGGAGATTACGATATTTCAGAAAAAGACTTAATTAAAGTTGAGCAAAAGATATTAGAACTTGCAAGAGAAAAAAACACCTTTAAAAGAGAGAACATATCAAAAAAAGATGCCATTGCATATTTCACAAAGAAAGATGACCCTTACAAACTTGAATTAATAAACGATTTAAATGATGGTGAAATAACATTTTACACACAAGGTGAATTTACTGATTTATGTAGAGGACCTCACATCCCACATACAGGATTTATAAAAGCTGTTAAGCTATTAAATATTGCAGGAGCATATTGGAGAGGTGATGAAAATAACAAACAACTGACTAGAATATATGGTGTTACCTTCCAAAAGCAAAAAGAACTAACCATTCATCTTGAACTTATAGAAGAAGCTAAAAAAAGAGATCACAGAAAACTTGGAAAAGAGTTGGAGCTATTTACATTTTCAGAAAGAGTTGGAATGGGACTTCCTTTATGGCTTCCCAAAGGTGCAGAACTCAGAGAAAGGTTAATGGACTTTCTTAAAAAAGCTCAAATTAACGCTGGCTATTCTCCAGTTTCAACTCCTCACATTGGACACAAAGACTTATATGTTTGTTCTGGACATTACGATAAATATGGTGAAGATTCATTTCAACCTATAAAAACACCACACGAGGGAGAAGAATTTCTTCTAAAACCCATGAACTGTCCTCATCATTGTGAAGTTTACAAAGCTTCACCTAAATCATATAAAGATTTACCTGTAAGGTACGCAGAATTTGGAACAGTATACAGATATGAACAAAGTGGAGAACTTCACGGGTTAACAAGAGTTAGAGGATTTACTCAGGACGATGCTCATATTTTCTGCAGACCTGATCAATTAGAAATTGAATTTAAAAAAGTAATCGATTTAGTTCTTTATGTATTTAAGGCTCTAGATTTTAAAGATTTTGTTGTTCAAGTATCATTAAGAGACCCAGAAAATCCTAGCAAATACATAGGAAGCGAAGAAAATTGGGACAAAGCAGAAGCTGCAATCATAAAAGCTGCAAATGAAAAAAACCTTGAAACTATTGTAGAATATGGTGAAGCTGCATTTTATGGACCAAAATTAGACTTCATGGTTAAAGATGCTTTAAACAGGTCATGGCAATTAGGTACAATTCAAGTTGATTATAATCTTCCTGAAAGATTTGAACTTGAATACACAGGATCTGATAATGAAAAACACAGACCTATAATGATTCATCGTGCACCTTTTGGCTCTCTCGAAAGATTCATTGCTTTACTGATAGAACATACAGGTGGAAAATTCCCACTTTGGCTGAGTCCTGAACAATTTACAATACTTCCAATTAGCGAACTCTACAATGATTATGCAAAAGAAGTTTCAAAACTTCTAAAAAATTACGATATTCGCGGACTTGTTGACGAAAGGAATGAAAAAATAGGCAGAAAAATACGTGATGCCGAACTTCAAAAAACACCTTACATGCTTATTGTAGGTGAGAAAGAAGCGAAAGAAAATAAAGTTTCTGTTAGACAACAAAGCAAAGGTGATATTGGTCAATTTAGCATTGAAGAGTTTTCTAAACTAATTCAAGACAAAATTAACGAAGACATTACCCAATTTGAATAAAAATTTAAGTTTAATTAAAATATAATAATATCAGACCAAGAAGACCAAATAGAGGAAGGGTTATTAAGGAAGACCCACACAGAATCAACGAACGCATCAGAGTTCCTGAAGTAAGAGTAGTTGGTGAAGGTATTGAACAAGGAGTTTATCCTACTAGTAAAGCCATAGAAATGGCTGAAGAAAAAGAACTTGATTTAGTAGAAATTTCTCCAAATGCTAAACCTCCTGTTTGTAAAATTACTGATTATAAAAAGTTTTTATACGAACAAAAGAGAAAGCAAAAAGAACTTAAATCAAAACAAATTAAAGTAGTAATTAAAGAAATCAGATTTGGACCAAATACAGATGAGCATGATTTTCAATTTAAATTAAAACACGCCATTAAGTTCCTTTCAGACGGTTCTAAACTCAAGGCGTTTGTTTTTTTTAAAGGAAGATCTATCATATATAAAGATAGAGGTGAAATACTTTTACTTAAATTTGCGCAAGAATTAGAAGAATATGGTGTTATTGAAAAAATGCCAGAATTACAGGGAAAGAAAATGATTGTCATGATCAATCCTATTAAAAAGAAATAAAAAAGTAAAAACAACACAAAATATAAGTTATGCCTAAAATGAAAACCAACTCCAGTGCTAAAAAGCGTTTTAAGTTTACTGGCAGTGGGAAAATTAAAAGAAAACATGCTTTTAAGAGTCATATTTTGACCAAGAAAGCTACGAAAAGAAAAAGAAATTTGACTAAAGATGGATTAGTCCACAAGTCAGATTTAAAGAATATTAAGTTACAACTTTGTGCTTAAATTATTCTGGTTACTAAATGTTAAACCCGGTTTATAGTCAAATAAGATAAGATTAGATAACTAACGCTATCAACCAAAAAAATTAAAATTATGCCTAGATCAGTAAATAGTGTAGCAGCAAAAGCAAGAAGAAAAAAAGTTATAAAACTTGCCAAAGGTTACTACGGAAGAAGAAAAAATGTACATACAGTTGCAAAAAATGCTGTAGAAAAAGGACTTTCTCATGCTTATAAAGACAGAAGGACCAAGAAAAGAAACTTTAGATCACTTTGGATTCAAAGAATTAACGCAGGTGCAAGGTTGTACGACATGAGTTATTCAGAATTCATGGGAAAAATTAATGCTAAAGGAATTGAGCTTAACAGAAAAACTCTAGCCGACTTAGCAATGAATCACCCTGAGGCTTTTAAAGCTGTAATTGATTCTATTAAATAAATTAAATTGTTGTTTTTACTTAAAAGGGAATCTTAGGATTCCCTTTTTTTTTGCCCATATCAATATTTCTTAAATATTTTAGCTGATTAACTACATCATCAAATTCAACATCCTCTGTTGAGGATAAATATCTATTTACATTTACTATTAAACTAGAATCTGCAAAAAAGTTATCTCTAGCAAAATGCACAAACTTCAACACCCAAAAGGCATCGTATTTTGCAAAAAATCTTTTTTTAAAACTTTTAATAGAATTAGTATTATTAAGCAACTGATTTAAACTTTTCAACCAAGACTCCTCAGACATAAACGCTTTAATAATGTGAGGAAATGTGTTGTAGCTATAATCACCTGACTCAATTAATTCAATCCAAGTTTTTAGCAATTCAAAAATCTCAAATCTGTAAGTTAAATTCAAATCTGTTTTACCTTCACTGGCTTCAATCATTGCTCTACCAGTTCCAAAAGGAACCCTATTAGACATTCTTGGAGATGGGATAACTTTAGTTGAACTAATTTCTCCAAAACAACCCCCTTGAATTACCTTATTGATAAAATAAAAATCTTCTCCCGCCTTTCTTCTGTTCATACCCCCTTGTTTTGCGTATGCTGATGAACGAACTGCAAATGAACTACCAACAGTGTGAAATGAATACTGAAAACCACTATATTTTAAGGCATTTTTATAGTACCTGAGATGCAACTCATAGCAAGTAATGTTAAAAAGCTGTTCATTTGAAAAGTCATCATCATCTATAGGGTGTTCGAAATGAATAGAAGCCCCAAGCAAAAATTTGTCTTTAAAAAAATTATTTATCTCCATAAAATAATTAGACTCAACAATTGAATCTGCATCGAATCCCACAAGAATTCCATCTTTATCAATTGCTTTAAAACGCCTTAAGCCCTCATCCATGCCAATTTTTCTTGCCCACCCAACACCAGCATGTTTGATAGGGAGATTAGGTACGTAAATTGGAAGAATTTTGAATTTTTCAGAATTATAATGTTTTGACAGCATATCCAAATCTTTAATATTTTTCAAACTTAAATCAACAACATTCTTGTTGGAATTTTCAGGATAATTCACAACTACAATGATCTCAACTGAAAAACCTGAACAATGACAAGACAATAACGACTTTACAGAATTAACAACGTTCTTTTCATCAAATGAAGGGATTACGACAATTATAGATAGATCACTTGATACAGTATTTGAAATTGCTACATCACTTGTATTAAATCTTTTAAAATAATTATCTACTATGGAGATAAACGTTTTTTGCCCCATAACCCATTTTCTTTTTTATAGCATATTCGGTCATGTAGCCTACTGGGTCTACCTTGCCAAAACTCTATTTTTATAGGCTGCAAAGAGTAACCTCCCCAATGTGGTGGCCTCTGAACCACAATTCCTTTAAATTTTTCTTCAAAAGCAATATATTTATTTTCAAGCTCTTTTCTTGACGAAAGCAATTGGCTTTGGCTAGAAGCCCAAGCACCAATTTTACTCTTTCTTGGTCTTGCATTGAAATAACTATCAGAAATTTTCTCATCAACTTTAACAACTGTGCCTTGAATTATTATTTGCCTTTCAAGTTCACCCCAGAAAATATTAAAAGCAGCTTTTTTATTTACTAATAAATCACTCCCTTTAGCTGAGTTGTAATTGGTGTAAAAAACAAAACCATCGTCAATTATATCTCTGATATATACCATTCTTGAGGATGGCTGACCTTCAAGACTAGCGGTAGAAAGACATGCCGCGTAAGGATCAAGAATATTACTCGATATTGCTTCTTCGAACCAAACAGCATATTGATCCATTGGATTATCCTTAACCATATTATCTTCGAGAGGCTTATTTGCAAAATCTCTTCTTATGGTGTTGACATAGTTTTTTATTTTATCAATCGACATCCCCAAAAATAATGAATTGTAATAAACGTTGAAGAATATACTTACAATTATCCTAATAAATTAATTGTATAAATTAAAGAGATTATAACTATTTTCGAAATATGAAGTTGAAAAACTCAAATGTTATCGGAATTATACCTGCAAGATATAATTCTACTCGTCTAGAGGGGAAACCATTAAAAGACATAAATGGCAAGCCAATGATTCAGCATGTCTATGAAAGAGCCAGCAAAGTGCTTTCACAGCTAATTGTTGCTACTGACGATAGTAGAATTTTTGACTGTGTTGAAGCTTTTGGTGGAAAGTGTATAATGACCTTAAAAGATCACCAAACAGGGACTAATAGATGTCTTGAAGCTTTTGAAAATTGGTCAAGAAATAAGAATAACAATGCTTCAATAATCATAAATATTCAAGGTGATGAACCTTTATTAGATACAACTCATTTAGATGATATAATATCTTGCTTTAAAAATCCAAATACGACCATTGCTACACTTGCTTTGAAAGTCAAAAAGAACTCTTTGCTTAATGAGGGAAGTGTTTACTTAACAAAAGACATTAACAACTTTGCAATTTACTTCAGTAGGTTTCCAATACCATTTTTAAGGGATATTCCCAAAGATAAATGGACTAGTCACCAACAATATTATCAGCACATTGGAATCTATGGCTTCACCAAAGATGCATTAACTAATTTTGCTAGAACTCAAAATTCTAACCTTGAAGATGCCGAGAAGTTAGAACAGTTGAGATGGCTTGAAAAAGGAGAAAAAATAAAAATTGCGACTACAGAATCTTTTTCACAACCTGTTGATACAATGGAAGATTTAAAAATTGTTCGTGACTATTTTAACAAGAAAGAAAACTGATTTTATACTTTTGTAAAAACAACTTATTTTGAAAAGTAAAATAAAAGAACTAATAGATAAAGAAATTGAAGCAATTCAAAATATACCAATTGATGGCATAATTGAACCTGTAATTGATATAATACATAATAGAGTACATAAAAAAGGAGGCAAATTAATTATTAGTGGAATGGGAAAAGCTGGTCAAATAGGAATGAATATTGCTACTACCCTTTCTTCAACAGGAACTCCCTCAGTATTTATTCACCCTAGTGAAGCCCAGCATGGCGATCTTGGAGTTGTTCAAAAAAATGATGTTCTTCTTCTTATTTCAAATTCTGGTAAAACAAGAGAAATTTTAGAATTCAATTATTTAGTTAAAAGATTACACAACAATATTCCCGTAATATCTCTTTCAGGAAATGAGACTAGTCCATTAACTGACATCTCAGACATTTCATTATATACTGGAAATCCAAAAGAAATTTGTCCACTTGGATTAACTCCAACTACATCAACTACGGTAATGACAGTGGTAGGAGATATTTTAGTTGTTAGCATGATGGAAAAAATCAATTTCTCAAAAGAAGATTACGCAAAAAGACACCATAGTGGCTATTTAGGACAAAAGGCAAAAGAATGAAAAAACTAACACTTATAGCAGGTCCTTGTGCAATCGAGGATGATCAGACAGGATTTAATATTGCTGAAAAAATAAAAAAAATATGCAATCAGTATAATATTGACTATATATTCAAAGCAAGTTATAGAAAAGCAAACCGTTCAAAAAACAATAGTTTTACTGGAATTGGTGATGATATTGCATTAAATATTATTAAAAAAATTGGCGATGAATTTAAATTGCCAACCATTACAGATGTTCATGAAAGTTATGAGCCTGAAAAAGTAGCCAACTTCGTAAGTCACTTACAAATTCCTGCATTTCTATGTAGACAAACTGAACTTTTAATAGCTGCAGGAAAAACTGGTCTTGGTGTAAACATTAAAAAGGGTCAATTTATGTCACCTAGTTCTATGGGTTTTGCCGTTGAAAAGGTTTTATCAACGGGTAACAACAATGTATGGCTATGTGAAAGAGGAAATAGTTTTGGATATAATGATTTAATAGTAGACTCAACTGCCATATTTCAATTGAAAAAACACAACGTTCCCGTTATAATGGACTGCACTCATGCAGTTCAAAAACCCAATCAAACAACGGGTGTTACAGGTGGGGATCCTTCATTAATTGAAACCATTGCATTAAGCGCAATTGCGACTGGTGCAGACGGCTTATTTATTGAAACGCATCCTAATCCGTCTGAAGCAAAAAGTGATCCACACACAATGTTAAAACTGGATATGTTGGAACCGATGATCGAAAAAATCATAAAAGTAAGAGAAGCAATAAATTAATTATTTTACTTCAATTACTAAATATTTAGAATTACTCCAAAATCTTTCATTGTCAATAATTTTCAACTCTTCTACAACTTTTTCACCTGTTAATTCATAAGATGATTCAGGGTGAGAGGTAATTAGCTTAGCATTTTTGACTCCTAGTTTAATTGTTGAAGTTACCTTCTTACTTCCTAAGGTGAAATAATCAGTATTGAGTTCATTATTGAGTTTTTTAACCTTACCTAAACCTATGAATCCACCTTCTTTTGAAATTACATTGTTATTAATAAGTTCTGATTTAGTCCCAAATGTGTACCATACATTATCGAGTTCAATCTCTAACTCATTCAAAGAATTAACTTTCTCAGTGTAATTTTCAAATAAATCTCTGAATGAAGCGTCTAGACTTTCTAATTCCTCATGTAAATAAAATATTTCTCTGGTACTTGATACTACTTCTTCACTTAAATCAATAATTTGTCTTTTGTAGGTTAGATTTTCATTGTTTGATTTATTCAATCCAACATTAAGTTTTGAAATCAAAGATTGATTTTCTTTAATGAGCTCTGCCATTTTGATAATTTCAGCCGATATATCCATACTGTCCGAAAGAAAATATTCAGGATTTGATCGATGATTTTGAACTATCGATTCGCTTTTTTGAATTTCTCTTAAGTTATTCTTGATATTTTGAATGTATAGAGCATATTCATTGTTAATTGAATCTTTATCATTAATGATTTGATTCAAATGATCAAGCTCATGATTTTTATTATCTAAAACAATGTTTACACTATCAATAACAGATATATTATCTTCAATAACTTCACTGTTTTGACTGCAAGAAAAGATACTAATTGTAATAGAAAGTAATAAATATTTATTAATTTTTATAATCATAATAAGTTTGTTAAATCGTTAATACCAACAAATCTTTCAGTAGTAAATCCTTCACCATATTCAGTATCGATATATCTTCCCAAACTTATAGCTCTTGATTCAATAGATTTTAAAAAATGATCACTTGAAATAGGAGTCTCAGGCTCTATACTTTCTGGATTAAAAAATTGACTTTTAAAGCATTTAATAGCCTCTATTTTTAAATCGTAAGTTTCTGTAATGTCAACAATAAAATCAGGGTCAATCCATCTATCTTGTATGTAATGATATACTGCAACAGGACGAAATGAATCTTGCTCTTTATCATCCTCAAAAGTTTTAATTTTTTTCAGACCAGACATAAAACAAGCTCTAGAAACTAATTCACTTGCTCTTGCATGATCAGGATGTCTATCTGAAACAGCATTGCATAAAACAACATTAGGCCTATACTTTCTTAGCTTTTGAATTATTTTTAATAAATTCTCATTAGAAACCTCAAAAAAAGCATCTGCAAAACCTAAATTTTCTCGCACCGAGACACCTAAAATTTCAGAGGCTAAATTTGATTCTTCTCCCCTAATTTCAGCATTCCCTCTAGTCCCCATTTCACCTTGAGTTAAATCAATAATTCCTGTTTTTTTTCCCATCTGAACATGCTTAATCATTGTTCCAGAAGCTGCCAATTCAACATCGTCAGGATGAGCGGCAAAAGCAAGTATATCTAACTTTATTTCCATTATTTCTTATTATAAATTGGTGCTGAAAAACCATATTTATCAACCAAATATATCATTGAGGTAATTGCAGCAGCACCTAGTTCTAATTCTCTTTTATTTACATTTTCAAAAACATCTGTAGGCGCATGGTGGAAATCAAAATATCTCTGTGAATCTGGGACCAAACCTACTAAACAAGTTGTACCATTTTTCAAAGGCCCAATATCAACACCACTATATCCTTTGTCAAAAATATGAAGTTGATATGGCTTTAAAAGCTTTTGAAACGATTGAATTTTTCTTAGTTGGCTTGGAGAACCATCAATACTGTAACCTCTTGGACTAAATCCTCCCCTATCTGACTCTAATGCAAAAATATGAGTTTCTCCTTCATTTTTTACTTTTTCTGCGTAAGTCTTCCCTCCTCTATTTCCATTTTCTTCATTCATATATAAAACACACCTTAAAGTATGTTTAGGCTTAATACCCATGTTAACAAAAGATCTTAACACATCAATACTCTGAACGACACCAGCTCCATCATCATGAGCTCCCTCTCCAATATCCCAAGAATCAAGGTGACCACCTACTAAAATAATATCATCAGGTTTTTCAGAGCCTTTAATTTCAGCAATAACATTGTAAGACAATTTGTCTTCAAGAGATCTACATGAAAGTTTCATTCTTGCCAACTCAAAATCATTGTTCTTAAGGGAAACACTTAAGTCATGTGCATCATTTGTACTTATTGCTATTGCAGGAATTTTAACAATCCCATCTTTATATCCCATAGAACCAGTATGAGGGTTATGATCCATTTTAAGAGACATTGACCTAACTATGACACCGATAGCTCCAAATTCAGCAGCTTTTGATGCACCACCATGGCGCTGATCTACACAACCTCCATAAGCCATAAAAGTGCTCACATAAGTAGGATTCATAGGTCTATTTAAAAAAACTATTTTTCCTTCAATTTCACTTCTACCCAACTCTTTTAATTGTTCCCAAGATTTTATCTCAATAACTTTACCAGATAATGTACCATTAGTACCAATAGAACCACCTAAAGCAGTACATTTTGTTATGTGTAAATCTCCATTATTATCTATCCAATCTAAACGCTCAACATCTCCACGCTCCCAATGAGGAACAGTAACTTCCTGAAGATAAACACTGTCAAATCCGTAGTTATCTAACTTGAATTTCGCCCAATTAACAGCATCTTGAGCAGATTTAGTACCACTCAACCTATGCCCAACTCCTTTGCACAAGGAACGAAGGTTTTCATAACATGAACTACTCTCAAGTATATAATCATATATATTTCTTATTTGAGATGAATCATTCAATGTTTGGGAGAACAAACTTGTGTTTAGTTGTTGAGAAAACAAGAAAATAATAAAACAAAGAATTTTAGAATTATAAATCAATGTGAAGAATGTTTAAATTTGGTTAAAATTACAAAAATGGCACGAACTCCTACTACACAAATCCCTCTAGGTTTTAAAGCACCAGATTTTAAACTACCAGACGTAGTTACTGGTAACATAGTAAATCTAAAACAAGTGTCTGACAGTCAAGGACTTGTCGTTATGTTTATATGTAATCATTGTCCATTTGTAATTCATGTAATGGACGAACTTATTCAATTAGCTAAGGACTACTTACCTAAAGAAATTGGTTTTGTGGCAATAAGCTCCAATGATGTTGTAAACTATCCAGATGATGATCCAATTAAAATGAAAGAGTTAGCTACTGAAAAAAAGTTTCCATTTCCATATTTATACGATGAAACACAAGAAATTGCAAAAAAATATGATGCAGCTTGCACCCCTGACTTTAGTGTTTTTAATTCTCAAATGAAATGTATTTACAGAGGTCAATTAGATGGATCAAGACCTGGAAATGACATTGAATGTAATGGAGAAGATTTAAGAAAAGTATTAGATTTAATGCTTCAAAAGCTAGAAGTTAACTTTGAACAAAAACCAAGTATTGGCTGCAATATCAAGTGGAAATAAAGATTTACTAAGAAAAGTAGCGATTGAAAAAAGAAAAACATTAAGTTTTAATTTTATTCAAAAGTCATCAAAAACAATAACAGAAAAATTATTGTCAAATTTTGATTTCAATAACAAGAGAATACATCTTTTTTACCCTATTAAAACAAAACAAGAGATTTATACTTGGTTCATTCATAAACAACTTATAAATCAAAACTGTAAGTTTTATACCTCAGTTCATAACGCACAAAAAAACTCTTGGGATTGCATACAATTTGATCCAAATATCAATTTTAAAGAAACTACATTTAAAGTTCCTGTACCAGCGAAATACATCAATTCATCATACAGTCAAATAGATATGATAATAATACCACTTTTAGCATTTGATAAAGATGGAAACAGAATTGGTTATGGAAAGGGTATTTACGATAAAATCATATCAAACTTAAAACCAAATTGCATTAAAATTGGGGTTAGTTTTTTTGAGAATCAAAATGAAACAATTCACTCTCAAATTCACGATAAAAAGCTAGATTATTGTCAGACTACCAACAAGTTATACAAGTTTATATAATTATTTGATTTGGTAATAAAGTCTTCAATTGTTACATTAGGATATGGTTTAACCTCCATGTATGCAATTATTTAACATCAGATATATCATATTAAAAGCTCTTTTAATCTTCCAATTATTCGTCTTTGCAAATGAAGATTTTACAGGCATTAATTATCATTTAGCCATTTCTATAAATCCTGGGCAAAATTCTGGATATGTTAACTTTGCTATTATAGGTGAAAACAATGGAAAACTAGTTTATTCAAAATTTATTTCTCATACAGAATTTATATTAGTAGGTATGGGAATTCAATTTTCAGCAGCCAATGACTTGGGTGTAAATTTATTTGAAAAATACAATATTAAAGAATGCTTGTACAAATTCGATTCTTCTCAATGCATTAAAAAACCTGATCTAAAATTATTTGATCTATGGTCATTAAGATACAACCGAAACCCATATTGCCCACCTGATTGTATACCTGCTGACAACATGCTTATACAAGGTTTTGGCCAACATAAAGCAAGACCAAGCTGGCCTCAACTCCAAATTCTCCAACAATATGGAATTATTTACATAAATGATTTTTTCTATGGAGATAAAATGTTCGAACTACTTTCTGACTTTCAAAAACCAGAGTGGAGAAACAAATATGAAAGTTCTAAGGAATAAATTTCAATGCTTCCCTATTTTTTTATTTCTTTATGTAAAACAGAAAAATGATTAACGAAGAAACAACAGCTAAAATCAGGAAATACAGTTCAAAATCATTTTACTTCAGATCATATCTTATTTTCAAACTTCCGATGGGGTTTTTAAGCGGGATGAGAATTAAAAAACTTGATGAAGAGAAATGTGTGGTTACCGTTTCATACAAATGGTTGAATAAGAATCCTTTCAAATCAACATTTTGGGCAGTACTTGGTATGGCAGCTGAAATGAATGGAGCAGCAGTAATTTTACAGTACACCTATGGACATAAACCATCAATATCAACTCTACCTGTAA
>JBELEU010000041.1:0-13299 GCA_042093455.1 Crocinitomicaceae bacterium
CAACAATTCTACTGTTTTCAGTTGCTGTTTTATTCTCATGTAATTCTAAAAGCAAATCTAAAAATAGTTCAAGTTCTGACAAAGTCGATGAGTATTTAGAAAAAGCCAATTACGCAGAAAATAACAATACTTATGATAATGCTTTGGATTATAATGATGCAATTGTTGGCCTTCAAACCAAAGTAATGGTTGAAATTCTTGAAATTTCTGAAAAAACTGAAGTTCACGAAATGAGAACTCAATTAGCAATAATTCAGGAAGAGATAAATTCATCGGCTTTGGTTTTAAATAAAATTTATTTTGATGGAGATAATAATTCTAAATTCAAAAGAACGGCTCAAAAATTATTCGATTTTTATGAAAGAATTTTCAATAATGATTACGAGAAACTATTAGACCTATTAGATGTAGTCAATAATGAAGACGATTACGATATAGCTAATAATGCATTTCTGGAAGTCAACACTATTGTAACTTCTTTTTCATCTGAAGAAGAAGTTTTAGATGAAGAGTTTTCGCAAGCTCAAAAAAGTTTTGCTCGTGACAATAGAATTTTTATTGACCCAGCAGCTCATCCTTTGCAAGAGAAAATTGATAACCTTTAGAGTTTTCCATTCAGAATCATGAAGAAATATTTATATATAGTTTTCATTAATCTATGCATTATTAATTATTCATTTTCTCAATCAAATGTTATTGATTGTAATAATGTGACATACAATAACGATACATTTTATGTTTCATTGAATAACGATATCATTGAAAACACCATATATTATAACGATTCAATTAGTATGATTTATCCAAATCACTGTTTTGTTCTAGACGACAGCTCATTAATAAGTGTAAGTTATTTTACTGGTGTCTTTAATACAGGAGATCATTGTCATATTTTCACTCACCTCACACAAAACTCAACTAGAGATACTCTAGATTTTGATTTCGAGGTAACTTTTAATTCTACTAATTTCCCTAACAACACTGTTGTAAATGGAAGCATAGTTTTATCTGACGTAAATTCAACCTGCACTAATCCAATAACCATCATACTTCAAAATGGCATGTTAAATTCAACAGAAATCATCCCCATTCCTGTCAATAAAAAGTTGATTAAAACAATTGATTTTCTAGGAAGAGAAACAATACCCCAACCTAATGTGCCTTTTATTGAAATATATGACGATGGTAGTTTTGAGAAAAAGGTTGTAAATTGATGGAATGAAAAAAATAGTTATTCTTTTGTTATGCTTCATCCCGTTTCTTGGTTTTGGACAAAATATTTTTTCGGATCATATTTTTGAATTTGAAAAGTCAGAAGAACGCATTAATTATTGGGAGAACGGTCAAAAGCTATCTGAAATACATTATTTAAATGGAAAGAGAGAAGGGGTTTGTAAATATTGGTACAAAACAGGACAGTTAAAAAATGTAGGTTTTTATAAAAATGGAAAGATGACAGGCGCATTCATTTCTTATTACGATAATGGACAAATAGAAAGTCAAGGAATATTTAAGTATACTGAATCTGGTTCATACAGCAGAAAAGATGGTGTGTGGAAACACTACTATAACAATGGGCAAATAGAAAGTAAATCAATAATAAAAGAGGGTGTTGAAGAACTAAAATTCTATGACAAAGAAGGTAATTTGCTACCAGAAGGTGAAGGTTGTTAACCAGGAATGGTTCTTTCAATAAAACAGAATTAATTTAAATATGAGAAATCTGATTTTTTTAATAATTCTTACTTGCAGTTATAATAGTGTAGCTCAAAAGATTATAGTAGGTTCAAAAGAGTATGAGAAGATTGAAGAGGTTTTGGATTCAACTATATTCACAAAACTTGAGAAAGCTCTAATCAGTGGCAAATCAGGAAAGTATGATGCATTAAGTGAGGAGGAAAAAGATCAACTTAAGGGATTAAGTTTCCGAGATATTGCTAAAAAGATTAAATACAATACAATTCTTATGTACAAAGGAAAGCCGTTTGGTGGTGAGTTAATCGCATATTGGGAAAATGATAAATTAAAAGGTAACACAACTTTTAAAAAAGGCCTTGCTCATGGAGCCTTTAGCTCTTGGTTTAAAAACGGACAACTAAGTGATGAAGGAAATTATAAAGATGGAAAAGAGGATGGGTTGCTTAAAAAGTGGTATGAAAACGGACAATTAAGATTTGAAGGAAATTATAAAGACGGCAAAGAGGATGGGTTGCATAAGTCTTGGTTTGAAAACGGACAATTAGATAAAGAGGTCAATTGGCAAAATGGTCTTTTGTATGGAACAAAAAAACGATTTATGAAAAATGGGCGTAAAATTTCTGAAGAGAATTATAAAAATGATAAAGAAGATGGAGTGCAGTTAGGGTATGCAACATATTATTCTGGGAATGTTGTTTCCGAAAAAAAAACATTCAAGGATGGGGTGTTAGATGGTCCGTATTACAAAGTAGGTATATATGATGAACAATTTGGAGATTATAAAAATGGAAATAAACATGGTGTCTGGACATATGATAATAGTAGTTCCTTAAGTGGTGTGATTTTAATCGAAAAATATAATAATGGAAGCCTTTTATCCAAAAAATGCTTTAATGAAAATGGGGAAATTGATTGTGAGTAGTTGGTCGATTTTAATGGATAAAAAAAGCAACTTATCTCTAGATTTTAAGCTTGCTTTAAATATGTGGTTATTAGTAACCTATGGTCTGTTTGCGAATTCTAACTTATTAAGCCAGCAATTAAGAGTCAATAGTATTAATGCTTCAGGACGTGGGTATAATAAAGATTTCACATATGACCAAGGACTGCAATATTATAAAGGAGAACCATTTAATGGTATAAGGTTTCAAAGGCATTACCAAAAGTCTTGTTTAGCAAGTGAACAAGAATATAAAAATGGAAAAAGAACACAAGTTATTTATTGGTACAATGCAGATTATTCATGGTATAATAAGGGGCAGATAAAAAGTCAGCAGTTATGGAAGGATGATAAGCTTCATGGGACACATATAGAATGGTATAAGAATGGTCAGCTTAAATCTGAAATGAATTATACTGAAGGTGAACTAGATGGATTGTCCAAGAGTTGGTATGAGGGTGGTCAAATCCAATATGAACAAAATTATAAAGAGGGTAAAATAGTAGATAGCTTAAGAGAAGAATATCACTATAATGGACAAGTAAAATCTCAAAGCAAATACAAAGAAGGTATAGCGCATGGGTTGCAAAAAGGTTGGTATGAAAATGGTGAATTAATATTAGAACAAAATTATAAAGAAGACAAACTAGATGGATTGTCCAAGAGTTGGTATGAGAATGGTGGGCTTAAATCTGAAATAAACTACACGGAAGGCAAACTAGATGGATTGTCCAAGAGTTGGTATGAGAATGGTGGGCTTAAATCTGAAATAAACTACACGGAAGATAAACTAGATGGATTGTCTAAGAGTTGGTATGAGAATGGTGAGCTTGAATCTGAAATAAATTACACGGAAGGTAAACTAGATGGATTGACTAAGAGTTGGGGCAAACCCTATTCGTGGTCTTCCATTATTTTTGAAAAATGGTCAAGCAGCCTTGAGAACGGAGAACGATCGGAAATTCAATTTAAAAAAGGTGTAAAGGATGGATATTTTAAGAAGTTTCATCCCAATGGTGAAATAAAACTATCGGCAAACTATATTGATGGTTATGTCCATGGTCAATATAGAATGTGGGACTCAAAAGGCCAGTTGATTTTTAAAGGAAAGTATAAAGATGGAAATAGGAATGGTTTACATAAGTATTGGTTTGAAAGCGGTCAAATAAAAAAGAAGATAAAGTTTGGTTTAGATACTTTAGAAGATGGATATATCAATGAATTAACTTTGGAGAATCATGAATGGTATGAAAGTGGGCAATTGAAATTAAAGGTATACTTAAGTGGTCTTGATGGTGGGTGGAATAAAATTCCCAATAACATAATTAGTGCTCAAATGTGGGATGAGTATGGAAAGGAGTTTTTGTGGGAAAAGTTAATTTGGGATGATAATGAATATGAGTTACCCTTTTATAAAGGAGATTTGTTTACGGGAACGCGTTTTAAGTTAAATGCTGATGGTAACATAATTGCGGTTGAAGCATTTAAGGATGGAAAGCTTGATGGGCTTTCCAGGGAAATAGATGTCAGATTAGATGGGGATATTATCAGTGAACAAAAATTTAAGGATGGTGAAAGCAATGGACTTTATAGGAGGTTTTATAAAAATGGGAATCTTGAATATGAAAGTGAACTAGAATATTTCAAAGAATGGTATGAAAATGGACAATTAAAACAGGAAAAAAATTATATAGATGGAAAACAGAGTTGGAAATCATACGAATGGCACGAAAATGGACAATTAAGAAAGGAAGAAAATTATAAAGAGGGTAAAATAGTAGACAGCTTAAGTGAAGAATATCACTACAATGGACAAATAATGTTTCAAAGCAACTACAAAGAAGGAAAAAAGGACGGTTCACATAAGTCTTGGTATGAAAATGGTCAGTTAAGATTTGAGGAAAATTATAAGGAAGGCAAAGAGGATGGGTTGAAAAAAATTTGGTATGAAAATGGACAGTTAAGTTTTGAAGGAAATTATAAAGACGGAAATAGGGATGGAAATATTAAAATGTGGTATGAAAATGGAAAATTAAAAAGGGAAGAAAATTACATAGTAGGATTAAAAGATGGTTTATTTAAAGAGTGGAATGAGGATGGACTATTTAAATGGGAAGAAAATTATAAAGAAGGAAAAAAGGATGGATTATCGAAAAGGAGGTATAAAAATGGTCTAGGAATTTCGGAAGAAAATTATAAAGACGGAAAAAAGGATGGATTATCGAAATGGTGGTATAAAAATGGTCAATTGCAAAAGGAAGAAAATTATAAAGACGGAATAAAAAACGGAATAAGTACTAGTTGGAATCAAAAAGGTCAAATAGCCCAAAAAATAGAATATAAAAATGATAAGTACCATGGGTTATTTGAACAATACTATGAAAATGGTCAAATTATGTTTCACCGTAATTACAAGGAGGGATTAAAGAGTGGTCTTTTTAGAGAGTGGTCTTTTAATGGAAGTTTGTTAAAGGAAACAAAATGGGTTAGCAGTTCGAGATTGGAAAAACAAATCAGTATAAAATGTTGGGATGAAGAGGGTAATGAAATAGAATGTGAATAGTATTTCAACCCTTATTATTTTAAAAAAAAAAATTATGATATCACTATTAAGTGTTGAAGAAATAATAGAAAAATTCAATTCTCTAAATAAGAATGCTACACCAAGATGGGGTGAGATGAGTTCCTCTCAAATGCTTAAACATTGTTCAAAATTCATTGATTTATATTTAGGTGAAATTAAAGTTCCTTCTTGGTATAAATATTTTGGTGTTACTATAGGGAAACTATTTTTAAGATATATCTCTAAAAAAAGTCCATTAGAAACTCCACGAAATATTAGAACAGAAAAATCTATTAAAATAACAGATGAAAATTTAGATTTTGATATTGAGAGAAAATTTTTAATAAAAAAACTTAATAAACTTCATCACATTAAGGGGCAAATAAATCACCCTATTTATGGAATTATGAAAAGTGAAAAAATTCTTTTTCTTATTAAACATCACACAATGCATCACCTAAATCAGTTTAATTTAATTGAGGGTTGACGTAGAGTTAAACCAAAAAATAGAGTTATTCTACCGTAACAGACTTTGCTAAATTTCTTGGTTGATCAACATTACAACCTCTCATTACTGCAATATGATAGCTTAACAATTGCAAAGGAACAGTAGCCAATAGCGGCACCAACAGTTCATCCGTTTTTGGTATTTCAATAACATGGTCAGCAATGGCTTTAACCTCTTTATCACCTTCTGTTACTATCGCTATGATTTTACCCTTTCTAGCTTTAACTTCTTGAATGTTTGAAACAATTTTTTCATAACTAGAATCTTGCGTAGCTATCACAAAAACGGGCATCTCTTCATCAATTAAAGCAATAGGCCCATGTTTCATTTCAGCAGCAGGGTATCCTTCTGCATGGATGTAAGAAATTTCTTTAAGCTTTAATGCGCCTTCTAGTGCTAATGGGAAATTAATTCCTCTTCCTAAATAAAGTGCATTGTCAACTTTATGGTAAATTTTAGCTATTTTTTCAATGGCTTTATCTTGTTTAAGTACACTCTCTAGTTTTTCAGGAACAGCATTCAGTTCAATTAGAAGTCTATTGAATCGCTCGTTAGCTATGGTGCCTTTTTTCTTTCCAACCATTAAGGCCATTAAAGTAAGAACCGTTACTTGTGCAGTAAAAGCTTTAGTAGAAGCTACACCAATTTCAGGCCCAGCATGAGTGTAAGAGCCGCAATGGGTTTCTCTAGAAATTGAACTTCCAACTACATTGCAAATACCAATGATAGTAGCCTCTTTTTCCTTGGCAAGTTTTATAGCAGCTAAGGTGTCGGCAGTTTCACCAGATTGTGAAATGGCAATTACTACATCATCATCCTTAATAATTGGATTTCTGTAGCGAAATTCTGAAGCATATTCCACTTCAACTGGTATTCTCGCAATTTCTTCAAATAAATATTCTCCTACTAAGCCGGCATGCCATGAAGTACCACAAGCAACAAAAATCAAACGATTGGCAGCTAATATATTGTCGTCAAAATCTTTGACACCGCCAAGCCCAACCATACTTTTATTGATCTTCAGGCGTCCTCTCATGGAGTCTTTTATGGATTGAGGCTGCTCATATATTTCTTTAAGCATGAAATGCTCATATCCACCTTTTTCAAGAGCTTCAAGATGCATTTCTAATTCCTGTATATAGGGAGTTTTGTTTTTATTTTGAATGGTTTTTAAGGACAGACCATCAGCTATACTTATTCTAGCAATTTCACCATCATCAAGGTAAACAACATTTTTTGTGTACTCTACAATTGGAGTAGCATCTGATGCAAGAAAATATTCACCATCACCAAGTCCTATCACTAGAGGACTACTTTTTCTAGCAGCAATAAGTTCTTTTGGATTTTTATTATCTATAGCTACAATTGCATATGCACCTACTACTTCATTTAGTGCAATTCGAACTGCATCAAACAAATCACAATTATTTTCCTTTTTAATGTCCTCAATTAGATGAACCAGTACTTCAGTGTCTGTTTCACTTTTAAAAACATGCCCTCTAGATGTTAATTCTTCCTTTAAAACAGCATAGTTTTCAATTATTCCATTGTGAACTAAGGCAATTTCTTCATTACCAGAGCAGTGAGGGTGAGCATTTGTATTGTTAGGAAGGCCATGTGTTGCCCACCTTGTGTGTCCTATACCAATATGGCCACTTATGTCTTCTTTTTCAACGTGCTTCTGTAAGTCAGCAACTTTACCTTTTTGTTTAAATACATTTAACGAACTTTCATTATGTAAGGCTATACCAGCACTATCGTAACCTCTGTATTCGAGTCTTTGAAGACCTTTTATTATTACATCATAAGCTGATTTATCTCCAAGATAGGCTACGATTCCACACATAAAATTAATATTTAGTATAGGTTAAAAGAAGTTTGGCTTTGTTTTTTTTACTTGATTGCATTCCATTTAAAACTATACGATTAGCACTTATTCCCGCTCCGCTAGGAATGACTTTTAAAGTGTCGTTGTTAACTTTACCTGCTAAAACTTCGTTAAAGTGTCTAGTTACATTGAAGCGGTATTCTTTTGTTAAGTCATCTGCGATTCCGCCAGAGTTGCTTTCAAAAAAATCAGGCAGAAACTGAGCGGAACCTTCTTCATTTTTTCTTGTCAAGAATAGGTTAGAAGGAGGGGTATGAACATCATAGTTGTAGTATTGATAAGGTAAAACAATTTCAGCTTTATTTACAATCATATTTGAATCAATAAGGGTTTCAATAGAAGGTATATTTAATGCCCCATTAAGCCCTCCTAAACATTGAATATAAAAAGCATCTTGACCTAAGTTATTTGAAATATTATTTTCTATTTCAGTTCCAGAAAAATCATGTACTACCTGATGGAAGTATCCACAGTTACTGTTGATGTTAAAGTCAAAGCGAATGGTATCATGATCGGCAAGCGATCCAGATGTATCTCTGTAATACATGCAAACTTTGGTGTAATTACTCATTAAATCAACATAATAAAGACCACCATTTTCATTTGCAGAAGTAGTAATTTTCAAGCCTTTAAACCAATCTAAAAATTGATTCTCTTCGTCATTCCCATCCAATGAAGTATTGCCAGATTCGTTGATGACTGGAAGACCAAAATTCGTGACATTAAGGGGTATTCTCAAAATAGCCTCGTCAACCAATTGCCCAGCAAAAGAACCGGGGACAAGAGGGTTAGTTTCAAGCGATAGTGCATTTGAAAGATCAGTCCCAAGATCACTTATGTGTGAATTGCTGAAATAGGAAGAATCCTTTACAATTGCAGAGTCCAGTTGATATACCTCAAACACTTGTGTGTTTAATTCACCATAAGAACCATCTAGTGCTAAGTATAAAACAATAGAGTCAATTACTAAGCTGTCCAATGAGCCATTGTTTTCAGGTCTGAAGTCATAAGCTTGAGCTAACCTTATTTGAGTATAAATACTTGCTTGAGTTTTGCCGAAAATTGGATCGATATAAGTTCCGAGAGGACTAATTCCGTTAAGTTCGTCAGTTTTTACGCTGTCAGCAAATATTGTACTTGTTTCAATAAATAATGTATCAACAAATTGACCAGAAATATTCTGATTTTCAGGTTGAATTTCTACACCAAATGAATCATTTTTATTACAACTTAAAAGAAAGCTAAATATAAAAGCCAATAAGAAAGCATTTGCATAGCTTTTTAATGCTTTAGTTTTAAATAAAGGAAGTGGAGTTGCTAATAACCTAAGCAAGTACACCGTTCTCACTAAGAACTTTATCATAGAAATCTTGGTGTGCAGTAATTAAATTATCATCATTTGTAAACTCTAATGTAGATTTACTAGAATTTTCAATAGTTTTTTTGACTTCTTCGTCAATTTTTTCGCTACCAATAGTTACGGCATCTGACCAGTTAACACCAATAATATTTAAATCATTTGTTGTAACCTTATCTGACAACTCTAGTTTTTCTACTGGAATTTCATCAAATTCTAATTTTTCTTTAAAGTTTTTTGGGAACGAACCTTTAAGAACATGATCGTAAACAGAATAAATTACTTTAGAATTTGAAAAATGTGGATCGTTTTGATAAACGGATTTTAAATATACTGGCATTAGTGCAGTCATCCATCCGTGACAATGAACAACATCTGGAATCCAACCTAATTTTTTTACTGTTTCAAGAACCCCTCTACAGAAAAACATTGACCTTTCATCATTGTCTTTGAATGGCTTACCTGCTTCGTCAGTAAAAACTTGTTTTCTTTTAAAGTATTCTTCATTGTCAATGAAGTATACCTGAATTCTAATTTGTGGTATAGATGCAACTTTTATAATCAATGGATGATCATAATCGTTGACAATCATGTTCATTCCAGAAAGACGAATTACTTCGTGAAGTTGATGTCTTCTTTCATTTATAACCCCGAACCTAGGCATAAAAATCCTAATTTCTTTATCTTTTTCGTGAACTCCTTGTGCAAGGTTTCTCACGATTTCTGCAAGTTCAGTTTTAATTAAAAATGGGTTAATCTCTTGTGTTACGTAAAGAATTTTACTTTTTTCCATATCTCTAAATCTCCTCTTAATTTTTAACGAGCTACAAAAATATAAAAAAAAAATAGATAAAACCAAAAATAAAGTAGCTTTACCCTGTATTTGGTGTAAATATGAAGGTCATACATACTATTTCTAATCTAAATATAGAGTTACAAAAAAATAAGTCTAAAAGAATTGGCTTTGTACCTACTATGGGTTCGTTGCACGAAGGACATATTTCGCTTGTTAAGCAAGCTGTTCTTAAATCTGATTTTGTTGTTGTAAGTATTTTTGTTAATCCAACACAGTTTAATGACATTAGTGATTACAACAATTACCCAACTGATCATAACAAGGACCTCAATAAACTAATTAATGAGAAAATTGATGTTGTTTTTATCCCTGAATCTGTAGAAGAACTGTATGAAAATGAATTGCCTATTGAAGTAGATTTTCAAGGGATAGATGAGGTTATGGAGGGGAAATCCCGTAAGGGGCACTTTGAAGGAGTAGTAAGAGTATTAAACCTGTTGTTTACTCATATTAAGCCAAACTTTGCTTTTTTTGGTGAGAAAGATTACCAACAATTGTTGGTAGTTAAGGCCATGTCAAACATGCACTTTCAACAAATAAAAATCATTGGTTGCCCAACTAAAAGAGATGAGAATGGATTGGCAATGAGTTCAAGAAATTTACTTTTGAAAGAACAAGACAAGAGTAGAGCTATTCTGCTTAATAAAATTCTAAAAGAAGCCAAATCTATGTTTCAAAAAAGAAGTCATGATTCAATTGAGGAGCATTGTTTTTCAAAACTTAAGGAATTTAGTGTTCCAGAATATTTTGAAATTAGAGAGGAAAAGTGTCTTAAAAAAGTAAAAGATAAATCAACCAAGCAAAGAGCTTTTGTTGCTATTAGTTTAGGTGAAATCAGATTAATAGACAATATAGAGTTAAATTAAACCATGAAGAATCAAGTCGTTAAAATATTTAAGATCATTATTCCGATTGCTATTGGTGTTTATTTAACATGGTATTTTATTTCAAATTCTTCTTCTTCTGAAAGAGAGTATTATGTGAAAGTATTTAAGGAAGCTAATTACGGTTGGGTGTTTCTTGCATTAGTTTTGGCTTTTCTGAGTCATTTGAGTAGAGCATACAGGTGGAAATTTTTACTTGAACCACTTGGTTATACACCCAGATTAAATATTATGTACCACAGCGTAATGATTGGTTATGTTCTTAACTTGACTATTCCAAGGTCAGGCGAACTGGCAAGAGCAGCCTATTTTAGTAAATACGAAAAAACATCTCCGGATCGAATATTTGGAACAATTATAGTCGAAAGGGTAGTAGATTTGCTGATGTTTGGTTTGGTTTTTGCCATTGCTCTTTACCTGCAGGTAGACGAAGATCAGTTCAATACAGCAATTAGTAACAACGATGAAAGCTCATCGCTTCCAAGCTGGGCTCTACCTGTTGTAGTCGGCTTATTTGTTGTTGCAGTATTGTTAGTTTTAATAATAGAAAAGTTAAGGAATAAGGCTGTTAAATTCATTAAAGGGGTAATTGAAGGATGCCTAACAATTTTGAAATTAAAACAAAAAGTAGCCTATATTTTTCATACACTTTTTATATGGATAGCTTATGTGGCCATGTTTTGGGTTACTGCTCTAGCAATACCGGAAATGGAGTTAATATCTGTAAATGCACTTTTTGCTTGTTTTGTAGCAGGAGCAATTGCTATTGGAATCACTCCAGGTGGAATAGGTCTTTATCCGTTAATGGTTAGTGCAGTTTTAGTAAACATATATGAATTTCAAGGAGAAATTGCAAAATCATTCAGCATGTTAATGTGGTCTTCCCAAACTCTTTTTATTGTCGTTTTAGGAATTTTATCTCTGCTATTGATAAAAGACAAAAAAGAGGCTTAACTAATAGTGTTAATACTCAATTCATTTAATTGATTAGAGTCAATCTTAGCTGGAGCATCTATCATAACATCTCTTCCGCTATTGTTTTTAGGAAAGGCTATGAAATCTCTAATGTTGTCTTTGTTGCCCATTAATGCACATAATCTGTCAAATCCAAACGCAATTCCTCCGTGTGGAGGAGCTCCATATTCAAAAGCATCTAATAAAAAACCAAATTGTGCTTGAGCTTCCTGTTTGGTAAATCCTAAAGTGGTAAACAGCTGTTCCTGTAGCTGCCTGTCATGTATTCTTATAGAGCCTCCACCAACTTCAACGCCATTAATTGCTAAGTCATAGGCGTTTGCTCTTACTTTTTCTGGAGAATTTTCTAAAAGATGGGCATCTTCTACTTTAGGCGAAGTAAATGGATGGTGCATGGCGTGTAAGACTCCAGTCTCTTCGTCTTTTTCAAGCAGCGGAAAATCAACAACCCAAATGGGCTTGTAGTCATTTTCTGAGTAGAGGTTCAAATCTGCACCTAATTTAAGCCTGAGTTCATTCATTTGTTTTTGAGTAGTTGATTTCTTACCACTTAAAACCAAAATTAGATCTCCCTTTTCAGCACTACATTTTTCAGCCCATTTGCTCAAATATTCTGCAGAAAAGAATTTATCAACTGAAGACTTAAATGTGCCGTCTTCATTGCACTTAACATAGATTAAACCTTTGGCTCCAATTTGTGGTCTTTTCACCCAATTGGTCAATGCATCAAGTTTTTTTCTAGAGTAATCGGAACAGTTTTTCAATGTTATTGCAATAACATCTTCAGCATCATCAAAAACTTTAAATCCAGCTCCAGCCGTTAAAGGTTTAATGTAGTTGAACTCCATCCCAAACCTAATGTCTGGCTTATCTGATCCGTACCTATGCATAGAGTCAGCATAAGATATTCTTGGGAACTGATTTTTAAATTTAATTTGTTTTTCATTTTCAAAAAGATGCTTGATCAGTCCTTCAAATGTTTGAATAACATCTTCTTGTTCTACAAATGCCATTTCACAATCAATTTGAGTAAATTCTGGTTGACGATCAGCCCTTAAGTCTTCGTCTCTAAAACACTTTACAATTTGAAAATAACGGTCATATCCACTGACCATTAAAAGCTGCTTGAATGTTTGGGGAGATTGTGGAAGAGCATAAAACTCTGTTGGATTCATTCTGCTTGGCACAACAAAATCTCTTGCCCCTTCTGGTGTAGATTTTATTAAGTAGGGAGTTTCAATTTCCATGAATGAAAGTTGGTCTAGATATTTTCTGGTTTCAAGCCCAACTCTGTGACGCAATTGTAAGTTTTCTTTAATGGGGTTTCTTCTAAGATCTAGAAACCTGTATTTCATTCTCAGTTCTTCTCCACCATCTGAATCATCTTCAATGGTAAAAGGAGGAGTTTTCGATTCTTTTAAAACCTTTAAAGAGCTTACCTTAATTTCAATGTCACCAGTTTTTAACTTAGGGTTTTTGTTGGACCTCTCTTTAACTTCTCCTTCAATTGATATTACCCATTCTCTGCCCATGGATCTTGCTTTTTCAGAAAGCACAGAATCAACTTGATCGTTAAAAACAAGTTGAGTAATCCCATATCGGTCTCTAAGGTCAATAAATGTCATGCCAC
>JBELEU010000042.1:0-13293 GCA_042093455.1 Crocinitomicaceae bacterium
ACCAATAGAATAAGTAGAATTTTCAGTACCACCAGTTATACCTAGATTATAACTCGCTAAAGGAGCTCTTTGAAAAATAGTATCCTGCCAGTTTGTACCAATTCCAAGGGCTTCATTTTGAAATGGTCTTGGATCGCCACCGTTTAGGTGCATTTGATTTTTGATAACTGCGTACTGACTGGCAGTTAAAAGGTTCAATTTTTTTGTTGTTTCCTGCATCCCGTAATAGGTGCTTACTTCAAATTTAGGCTTACTATTTCTAGACCCTTTTTTGGTTTCTACTATGATTACACCATTTGCAGCTCTAACTCCGTAAATCCCAGCAGTTGCATCTTTTAAAACATTAATGGACTCAATATCTGAGGGGTTTAAAGCATTAAGACCTTCAGAATCATAAACTACTCCATCCACTAAAATCAAAGGGTCGTTATCTCCAAAAGTTGATAACCCTCTAATTCTTATACTTGAAGAGCCTCCAGGAGAACCTGAATTTGTATTAATGGCAACTCCAGCAACTTGACCCTGCAGAGCTTGGTCCATTCTTGCAATATTTAATTTTTCAACATTTTCACCTTTAATTTTGGCAGTAGCTCCTGTTAATTCTTTAACTGTTGTTTTTCCATAACCTACAACAACGTATTCATCTAGTGATTTAGATATTTCATTTATTGTTATGTCAATTGTTGTTCTTCCCGCTACAAGTACGGTTTGTTTCTCATAACCAATAAAAGAAAAATCAAGTTGTAAAGATTCGGTATTTTCGGTATTGATAGAATATTTACCATTTATGTCACTTGTAACACCTTCGCTTGTTCCAGTGACAATTACATTGACACCTGGCATTTCAGATCCATCTTTATCACTGATTACTCCGCTAATTGTGATTTTTTGAGAGTGTATTGAAACTGTACCTAAAGCTAAGAAAAGGCCAAGAATGTAATTTTTCATAGTAATTTTTGAAAGTGTTGGCATACTAAATTAGTGTTTTTATGACACTAAGGTAGTAAAAGTTTATTTACCATAAAAAAATAGGGCTATTTAAATTAAAACTTCAGAGAAAAAAAATAAAATCAATATGTTATTGAAAGAATATTACTTTTGCAGAATAATACAAAAGAATGGACATCAGAAATATTGCAATTATAGCTCACGTAGATCATGGTAAAACTACTTTGGTTGATAAAATGATATATGCCTGCGAGGCAATTGATCAAAGAGTAGAAAAGAAAGATTTAATTCTTGATAATAATGACTTAGAAAAGGAAAGGGGTATCACCATTCTTTCAAAAAATGTTTCTGTTAATTACAAGGGACACAAAGTAAATATTATCGACACACCAGGACACGCAGATTTTGGCGGAGAAGTAGAAAGAGTATTAAATATGGCTGATGGAGTATTGCTGTTAGTTGATGCTTTTGAAGGTCCTATGCCTCAGACTAGATTTGTACTTCAAAAAGCATTGGCTTTAGGGTTAAAACCAATTGTAGTTATTAACAAGGTGGATAAAGAAAATTGTACTCCAGAAGAAGTTCAGGACAAGGTGTTTGATTTGATGTTTAATTTAGACGCAACTGAAGAGCAATTGGATTTCCCTACAGTATTTGGTTCTGCAAAAAACGGCTGGATGAGTTTGGATTATACTCAACCAACGCAAGATATTATTCCATTACTAGATTCAATTATTGAGCACATTCCTACACCAAAAGTTGCTGAAGGAACAACACAGCTATTAGTAACTTCTTTGGACTTTTCTTCTTTTATTGGAAGAATAGCTGTTGGAAGACTACAAAGAGGAACGCTAAAATCAGGTCAACAATTGTCTCTTATTAAAAGAGATGGCTCTGAAACCAAACACCGACTTAAAGAGTTGTATATTTTTGAAGGTTTGGGAAAAGCAAAAGTTGAATCCGTTCAAGCTGGAGACATATGTGCATTGGTTGGATTAGAAGGATTTGAAATTGGAGATACGGTAGCTGCTGTTGAAAATCCAGAAGCATTACCAACAATCAGAATTGATGAGCCAACAATGAGTATGCTTTTCACTATAAATGATTCTCCATTTTTTGGAAAAGAAGGTAAATACGTTACTTCACGTCACATTAAAGACAGATTGGATAAGGAATTAGAAAAAAACTTAGCCTTAAAAGTTCAAGATACTGGTTCAGCAGATTCTTTTAGTGTTTTTGGTAGAGGTGTTTTACACTTATCTGTTCTTATTGAAACTATGCGTAGAGAAGGTTATGAACTGCAGGTTGGCCAACCTCAAGTAATTGTAAAAGAAATCGATGGTGTTAAATGTGAACCAATTGAAGAATTAACAATTGATCTTCCGTCTGAACTAAGCGGTAAAGCAATTGAATCAGTTACTAATCGTAAAGGAAACATGCTCAATATGGAAAATAAGGGCGAACGTACAGTAATTGAATTTGAAATTCCCTCGAGAGGAATTATTGGGTTAAGAAATTACCTTTTAACAGTGACTGCTGGTGAAGCAATAATGTCTCACCGATTTAAAGAGTACCAACCATTTAAAGGAGCAATTGCTGGAAGACAAAATGGATCATTAATTTCTATGGAAAAAGGAAAGGCTATTCCATTTTCACTTAATAAACTGCAAGATAGAGGTAAGTTTTTTATTGAACCAAACTCTGAAATTTATGGAGGACAGGTAATTGGAGAAAATTCCAGACCTGGAGATTTAGTTGTAAATGTTACTAAAGAGAAGAAGCAATCAAATGTTAGATCTTCTGGAGCTGATGATAAAATAAAAATAGCTCCACCAACTATTTTCTCTCTTGAAGAAGCTTTAGAATATATTCAATCAGATGAATATGTTGAAGTTACACCTGAAAAAATTAGGTTAAGAAAAGTTTTCCTTAAAGAAGTAGATAGAAAAAGAGCGGTTAAATAATATTTAATTGATAAAGTTTATTTTTTTTTCAATTCGGTTTCCAAAACTGTCTACTAAAATAATTTTTCTTATGCCTGTTTTTGCGGGGTTTACAACTGCTTTATGTGTACCGGTCGTTTTACACAAAAACTCATCATCTAAAAACCAAAATAGTGCAGCATCTTTATTTTGATGAACTGCGTGAAAGATGGTACTGCTTTTTTCACCATTTAAGTCTTTTGGAATTAGTATTGAAGAATTATCTTTTGGATAGATAAAGGCCATGTTGTTTTGATTTCCTTGAATACAATTAGCTAAAAAAGGTGGAAGAACTTTATAGTTAGGATTTCTATATTTGTAATACCATTCTTGAAGAGGAGGAAGAGAAAACCAAGAGATGTTTTTCATTTTTGAAACACTATAGCAATTGCTGTTCACTCTGTATGATTTTGTGCTGTCTAGTTGAACTTTTTTGTGATAAGGACACGAAACATGATGAATACCCATCTCGTGAACTGTACTTTTAAAAGTGTTAGGGCAGTGCAAAGAGGAAGGAAAACCACTTCTTTTACAAATTGATAATTCAATAGTTTTTTCCTTGGGTTCATCATACCAACTGGTTTCAGGAAGTAATCTAAAAGTGTCAAAAAGTAAAGGGGCTGCCTTTTTTACACCAGTTAAGCCAGGTCTTCCCTCTCCATCAGCATTCCCAACCCAAACGCCTACTATAAACTCTGGAGTTACTCCGATTGCCCATGCATCTCTTTGCCCAAAACTTGTTCCTGTTTTCCAAGCTATTGGTTTTGCAGAATCAAATATTTTCCAGGCACCTTCTCCAAAAGGTCTGTTGGTTTCAGTTAAAACATTTAATATTTGGTAACAAGAAGCAGGTGATATGAATGTTAATTCTTTTTCAATTTCTTTTTGATTTTTTTTGATTTTTATTTCAAAAGGTTTTTTACTTTGAGTTGTCTTACTCATCATGTAATAAGCGTTGCATAGCTCCCAAAGAGTACATTCGGCTCCACCTAGAATTAGAGACAAACCATAATGATCAGCTTTTTTATTAATGGATTTAAATCCTAAACTTTTAAGGTTAGAAAGGAATTTTTCAACGCCATATTTTTGAAGCAATTTTACAGCGGGGATATTTAAAGATCTTGTTAAAGCCTCTGATGCAGGAACAGCTCCGTCATAGGTTTTGTCAAAATTTAATGGCGCATATCCAGATATTTTAATAGGTACATCCTCAATAAGTTCATCAGTTAATAACTGTCCTCCTTCAATCATTGAAGCATATAGAAAAGGTTTTAAAGTGCTTCCAGAACTTCTTTTGGCTTGAATAATGTCAACCTTTCCACCACAATTATTAGTTTTACATGAAGAGTTACCAACGTATGACAAAACACAGTTTTTCTTAACGTCAATTACCAAAACAGCTAAATTATCAATCTGATTCATAGCTAATCTTTCATGTTTGTGTCCACATAGTTTAGTAATTTTTTTTTGTAGATTCCCATCGATTGTGCTGACAATTCGCGTTCCTCTATTTCCTTTCTTAACGGTGTAATTTAAAAAGTGAGGCGTTATTTGAGGTAGTTTCAAAGGTTTGCTTGGTAGAGGTTCTTCAATTGCTAGTTCAAATTGCTCACCACTTATTAATCCTTTAGTTTTTAATTTTTTCAGAAGTTTATTTCTTTTTTTTAAAAGAATTTTTTGATTTTTTCCTGGATAAATCAGCGAAGGAGCATTAGGAAGAACTGCTAAAGTTGCTGATTCGGACCAAGATAAAAGATGAGACGCTCTACCATAATACCGCCAAGAAGCAGCTTCTAATCCAACCACATTGCCTCCAAAAGGTGCATTTGCGGCATACAAGCATAAAATTTCATCTTTACTGTATGATAGCTCTGTTCTGGTCGCAAGAATAATTTCAATTATTTTTTCTGAATATGTTCTTGCTTTCTTTCTAGACAACCTGATAAGCTGCATAGTAATTGTACTTCCACCACTTTTTATTTTATTTGATCCGTAGTTTTGTTTTAAAGCTCTAAAAATAGAAAATGGATTTACTCCCGGATGGTAATAAAAATATTCGTCCTCAAATAAACGTATGCAAGTTTTAAATTTTGAGGGTATTGTATCCGATGGAGGGAAACGCCATTGTCCGTCTTTAGCTATTATGGCAGATAAAAGTTCTCCACTTGAATCTTCAATAATTGTTGAGTAGCTATTGTTAAAAATATTATTTGGTAAGCACAAGTAGTACCAAGACGAAAGAGCTATAAACAACCCAATAAAAGCAATTCTTTTTCTTGACTTTAAAAACTTTTTAAATGAAATATTATAACTCACTTAAATCCTGTCCAGCTTTAACTACTCTTACTTTACCCCCCGCTTTTCTAGAAAATATTTCATTGTCGTACATTGCTTCGCAATGTGTAATTGGAAGATGAAATTCTCCTAAGTAACTTGCGTTTAGTATAATTCTATATCGTTTTGTTTCTCCTCTGTTTAAGTCAAAATAACTATAAACACGATCATCTCTGAAATCTTGATAGGTTGGGCGATCCTTTAACAATTGAGATGCGTTAACATCCATTCTCGTATTTCTAATCTCCCATCCTGAGGGAAACATTTGGCTTAAAGCTAAATTTTGAAAATTTCTACTGGTTGGGTTATAAACATCTACTTCTACTATAAAATCACTTCCTTGTTCTAGGACATATGGTTTTATCGAGTTTTCTTCCATATCTAAGTACTTAACTTTCATTGTTAAATAGTTTTGTTCTTCAGTTATATCGCCTTCAAGGGGAATTCCATCTACTTTTACTTTTACAAACAATTGACTTTTTGTTTGATTCATAATTTTTAAATTTCCTTTGTTAGAAACAAATTTCAGTTCTGATCCGTGAATAGGATTTTCGCTTTTAACCATTTTAGATTTTCCATTTTCAACCAGTTGGTAATTAAGTCCATTAAACTTATTATTGCCAATGAATTTACTCAGAGCGAGTAGTGAATAAGCAGTAGTCTGTGTGCTATACCAATCATCTGAAGCCATATTTTTACTTATTCTATCAAATGATTTTTTTGCTTTTATTCTCAAATTTAAAAGGTTTAAAACCTCTAAAATCATGGCTTCATCTCTAACTGAACTACCATAAGAATAATACATTTCTTTATAAGCAGTAACGGCTGTACTTAAGGATTCTATTATAGACTTTGCAACTTCAATTTTTCCAACTACTGCGTAAGCTCCTGCTAGCCTCCACTTTGCTGTATTTGAAAGGTTATCAATTTCTTTCATTCTATTCATGGCCCCAAGTGCTGGTTTTCCACCTAAAGCCAGTGTATAAAGTCTGTAAGCTTGTATCAGTTCATTGTTGTGATAACTATCATCACCCTTATGCCAAGAATTTGCATGTTGTTTCTGATACTTTAAAAGACGGTTTATTAAGCCATCTGGAACAGCATAACCATTTAACTTTGCTTCCAATAAAAAATGTCCAGCATAATTTGTCCCCCACTCAGAAGAGCCTTCATATGAACTGGGCCAATATGACATTCCTCCATCAGATAATTGAAATTTCTTCAATCTATTTATTCCGCTCTTAATATTGTTTTCAATTTCTAAAACTTTATTGTTGTCAAGGTCCATTAATTTTGATAGATATAATTGAGGAAAAACAGATGAAGTGGTTTGTTCGATACATCCGTGAGGATAACGAATTAGATATTTTAAACGATCATCTAAATTTAATGGTGGAAGAGACGAAACCTCTAAAGAAGCATTGTTGGTGCCAAAAATACCAATTTTTTTGTATTCATGATCCCATGACTTTCCAGGCTCTATTATGACATTTGTAAACTCATTTACTCTTGGATTGGGTGTTCTAACTTCAATTTCTATTTCATGTGATGCAGTGTGTTTTCCAGATTTTACCACAACTTTTACTTTCCCATCTCCTACTTTTTCTATAACATCCAGTTCAAAATTAACAAGTTGATCTCCTATTTCATCAAAACTTATTTTTTTTGTTTTTAAGCCATTAACACTAAAAAACTCATTCGTTTGAACTGATACGGTAACATTTTTAACACCATTTTCCATTGCAAAAACAGTAACTGGCATAATAACTTTTTCAGATGGACTGACTAACCTAGGAAGAGTAGCTAACACCATTAGCGGTTTTTTTACTGGAGTTGTTTCTTCAACGGATCCATATGACCCATTATTTCCAGCAATTACCATGGTTCTAACTGAACCAACATAATTAGACATATGAACTTTATGATCATTTGTCCTTCCAGGTTTAAGTACAAAAGGCCCCAAATATCTAACAACAGGTTTGAATCTTTTTATCTTAGAACCTTCTTTTTCTTTTTCACCATCACCACCACCTAAAGCCAAAAGTCCTGCCATTTCACCTGATTGTGCATTAATTACGTATTTATACATGTCCCATGTTTTGACTCCTAGCGCTTCTTTCGTATAGAAATATGTCCAAGGGTCAGGTGTCGCAAAACCAGTTAAATCCAACAAACCTTCGTCAACAACAGCAATTGTGTATGTCATTTCTTTAGCATTTTTTTCACTAATAGAGATTTTAAAATCAGACTCAGGAGCAATCTCTTTAGGCATTTTGATTAAAGGATGAAGTTCTGTCTTAGGATCAATAACTTTTACACCTTGAACACCATACAATCTTATTGGTAGATTATTGTCTTTATTGTCGTGAGGCTGTATTAGTGAGATGTGTGCAAAAATATTTGGAGTCATATCTTTTGTGGCTTCAAATTCAATCCCATTTTTAGCATCTTCCGAACTAACCCAAAAACTATTTAAAACTCCTGTTGCCGACTCAATACTAATCAATGCTCTACCATTTTTAAATTCTGGTAAATCAACCTTGATTCTTTCGCCAACATTATATTCTTTTTTGTCGAGTGCAAAAGTCAGCATTTCGGCCCCCTCAGAATTATCCCCACCGCTTCTGTTCCACCAACCAGAATAAGTAACGTAGAAAATTTGTCCAGTAGAGTGCCCAGATTCTGGGTCAGTAATTTTAATAAATTTTCTTCCGTATAAGTTGTCTTCAAAGTTTAAATTAAAGTTTGCCTTTCCATTAACAGTGTTAATTTTCTCACTAATCAGTAAGCTTGAAGAATTGTTAGAAACATACCTTGATAGATCATCGTAATCATCTCTTTCCCACCACCATCTCCATCTAATATCATAAACTTCTACTTTAAGGTTTTGTTTACTCACAGGGTTTCCCTTACTGTCAACCGTAGCAATGGGGATTATATTATTTTCATTAGAATAAATTGCACCATTCCATCCCTCACCTTCGGGAACTTTTACCCCAACATAGCTAGTAAATGGTGAATATTTAATTTTTTGGTTGGTAACGCTAAAATCTCCCCCTTTTTCAAAAACACGAGTTTTGAAATTTACTTTTAACATGCCTGGTGCTGTTTCTTTGACGCTTATGTTAGGATCAAAAGAGGCAAGTCCTTTGTCGTCAGTTGAGCCATCAAAAATTATTTCATCTCTTGCTGAGAAGTTTTTTGAAGGGTCATCAAAATGATAGCCAAAATAATTTTCAAAAGAGGTTTTACCACTAGATAAACTCATTTCCACATCCGTCTGAAGTTGTTTTGCAACAGCCCCATGAAGCCAAGTAACAGATAGATCACCTTTTTGGTCACTATCTGAATAAATTATGTCCTGCTTATTGAAGTCAAGTTTTATTTTCAGTCTATTTGGTTTTACCGTTTCAATTTTTAGAATTTTAGAAAATGTTGCTCCTCCCACTTTAACTTGTGCCCTCCAATTTCCTGTTGGATCACTAATTTCAGTATTGGTTCTAAAATCATAAAAACCATTTAAACTATGTGTTTTCACTTTTCTTTTATAAAGTTGGTTATCAGGATTAAATAATTCAAACGTTACAGGTTGATCAGAAAGAAGTACAGCTTCTTTATCTTCTAAAATAAATGACAAATACAAAGAGTCACCGGGTCTCCAAACGCCTCTTTCTCCATACATATACCCTTTAATACCTTTATTAAGTTTTTGTCCACTTACGTCAAACATGCTTAGAGAAAGAGAGTTTCCATCATCTAACTTTAAGTAACCTTTTTCATTTTCTTTGGAAGCAATCAATAAAAAAGGTTTTTTGTCAATAGGTATTTTAACCATTCCATTTTCATCAGAATTAGCAGATCCAATTAATTGATTTTGAAAGTCAAAAATCTTGATGTTTGCACCATTTATAGGTTCTGTTGTTTTAAGATTGGTTACATAGGCATTCAAAAACCGAGAATCAGCACTTTT
Organism: Crocinitomicaceae bacterium; assembly: GCA_042093455.1. Classification (GTDB taxonomy): domain Bacteria; phylum Bacteroidota; class Bacteroidia; order Flavobacteriales_D; family Parvicellaceae. Next base: position 9,235 of record JBELEU010000042.1, read on the forward strand.
AGCTATGATTCCAATGTCTGAAGCAAGAACATTTGTAGCAATAATTCTTTCTCTTAATTTGTAGTAAGAATCTTTACAAGGGTTATCTCTTTCGTACCAATCGTAATCCCAGTAATTGTAATCGTAATCGTTGTAGTAGTGGTTTGGCCCCTCAAACATTCTCATATCACTTTCTTGAATGCTATACTCTGTTTTACCATCAGAAAGAGTCTCGTCATTATCTGGACAGTCATAAAGAGATTGTGATCGGTTAAAACTCATTACAACCCTGTAAATAGCACCTTTTTCGACTTCTATTAGCTCAGAAAGATCTAAGGAAAAGGTGTTCCAAGTACTGTAATTAATAGGCTTTTCTGAAACTAAATCAATTTCTTTTTTTAGCACAATATTTCCTACTCGATTTAAATCATTATAACCATTGAATTGATTGTTTTGAAAAAATTGACCAATATTATCTTCGTATACTTTTATTACTTTAAGATTAATGGCTCTCAGATTAACCGCTTTAAATGGAAATATTAACCCGTTAGTTGAAGGTAAAATAACTCCATTACCAAGCAATTCTAATGCAGGTTTTATGTTGTCAAAGTGAATGTTAAGTTCATGTTTTTTCTCAAGTGATTTATTAAGAGAGTTTTTGATGAATTTATCAACTACTATAGTTTGGTCACCCAGAAGAAGTTTGCTGCTAAATACGTTTATATCATTTCCTTCAATTGAAAAGGTTAGCCTAGTATCAACCCCTTTGAAGGTAATTAACCCATTTAAGTTTTGATTTGGTTTAATTGGGTCAGAGAAATGAAGAGATACTTTTTGATTCGGGCTGTTTTTGATTGTACTTTTAATTAATTTAAAATCACCAAGAGCAGGAATTGGGATTATTTCCGAACCACTTTCATTGGCATTTATTACACTACCATTCCAACTAATTTTCACCTCACTGGCATCCTCACCTCTTTTGATGTTATTAATTATAAACTGATATGTTTTTGGAGCTGAAGCAGTTTCCCATAAAACTTCTAGCTCGTTACCATTTTGTGAAGCAGTAACTATGTTTTCAATTTTCTCAAATTCTGCATTATCAGCTGTTTGAATTTCGCCTAAGTATTTTAATGTAGTATAGTCATTTGATGTTGCTTGCTGAATACCAATAAGGTTTTGAAATATGGCTTGCTTGAGCGTTTGAAATTTAAAAGTAAAATCTGAAATATTTTCTTCATTTAGAATTTTACTTACTGAAAAGGTAACATTAAACTCTTGGCCAGAGGGTAAGAAGTCATCAGGGATAAACTCTACGGTGTAATCATCTACCCAGTTAATAGATCCAGATAAGTCGGGATTAAATGAAAACAGTTTCTCTTCTGAAAGTTTCTCTTGATTAGCTTCTTCAATGGGCTCCATTAATCTAACTTTAACAGATGAATTATTTGAAAGAAGTCCAGCAGAATAGCCAGAAATTATTTCTGTAAATTCACTTTGTGGAGCTACAATTTTCTTATTCGAACAATTATTTAAGAAACTAATAAGAACTATTGTAGTTAGAACTGATAAAATAAAATATAGTTTTTTCATTATTTATTAATATAATTTAGTGGATCATTTTAATTGAAAGTAAATTTAACACATTATCAAAAGTTTCAATATGAAAGCGCAGAAAATATTACTATCGTTACTGGTTTTGTTTCAAATAGTAACATTACAATCTCAAACGAACAAAGTTCCAAAACTTGTTATTGGAATAGTTGTAGATCAAATGCGATACGATTATGTTTATAAATATTGGGATAAATTTTCTGAGGGTGGGTTTAAAAAATTAGTCAATGATGGCTTCTTTTGTAGAAATGCTGTTTATGACTATTTGCCTACATACACTGGACCAGGCCATGCAAGTATTTATTCTGGGACAACACCATCAGTTCATGGGATTATTGGGAACAATTGGTACAATTATAAAACTAAAAAACCAGTATACTGTGCTGGCGATTGGAAGTCGCAAACTATTTGTTTTTGTAAAAAACCACATTTAAAAGAAGAGTTAGATGCCGGTAAAAAATCTCCATCACTTTTACTCTCTACAACAATTGGAGATGAGTTAAAACTTAAAGATTCTTTATCTAAAGTATATTCGCTATCTCTCAAAGATCGTTCTGCTGTTTTAAGTGGAGGACATATGGCTGATGGTGCTTTTTGGATTAATTCCAAGGGAAAGTGGATTACAAGCGATTACTATTGTAAAAAAATGCCAAGTTGGATCAATAATTTTCATCAGGAAAACTCTATCGAAAATTATCTTAAAGGATCATGGAAGTCCTCTAATAAAAGTGTTGACTTAGCGGAACTATTAAAAACATATGGGCCATCTTACATAACCTCAACTCCAAAGGGCAATGATTTAATATTAGATTTTACAAAAGAAATAATTAATAAGGAAAACTTAGGAGGAGATAGCCATACAGATTTATTATCAATTAGTTTCTCTTCAACTGACTATATTGGCCATAAGTATGGTCCTGATTCACCTGAAATTCTTAGTACGTTTCAATTGTTAGATCAAAATATTGCGGATCTAATCAGTTTTTTGGAAAATAAAATAGGAAAAGAAAATTTTTTAGTGTTTTTAACCTCTGATCATGGTGTAGCTAGTATCCCAACAACACTTAAAACTTTCAATATACCCTCTGGAAATGTTGATGTGACAGCTATGAAAAATAAATTGGATAGTTTATTGAATATTGAGTTTGGCACTATGAACTTAATTTGGAAATATTCAAACATGCAATTTTATTTAGATTTTGATTCAATTACTTCTATGGATTTGAGTTTATTAAATGTGAAAAAATCGATTTTAAATAGTTTAAAAGAATTTGAGTTTGTGGATCAAGTTTATGACTTTGAAAACATATCAATCAATCGGTTAGTTGACGATAAAACAAAGTCTCTTTTAAAAGGCCTTTACCCCAATCGATCAGGACAAATTGGATTTACTTTAAAGCCAGGATGGATTGAAAGATCTTCTAAGAATGGTACGGGTCACGGAACACATTATCGTTATGACACTCACGTCCCAATTGTTTTTTATGGCAATAATATTACATCAGCTTATTGTGATCGTTTAATTTCAATTTCAGACATAGCTCCTACAATTAGTCTTTTAATGCATACAGCATTTCCTAGTGGAACAACAGGGAATCCTATCTTTGAATTGACTGAAAAACAGCGCTAATTCTATTTTGTTTAACTTAATTTCATTTATTATTATTTGAAAAATAAAACTATTGGTTTAGTTTTGTAGCCTTGAAGAAAAAATCCGTTAAATACACTTTATTATTCGCCATATTTTTTCTCTTTGGCTCCACAGGTAATGCTTGTCATAATACACAAATTGATAACGTTAGCTATGTCAACAACGGAAATAATACAACAACTTTCACAATTGATCTAACAGTTAATGTTGGTTCATCTGATGGATACAGTTATGGTTTTTCGTTGTTGTTTTCAAATTCTACGGGAACAGCACCCCAGGTTTTATCTAGCCCTGCATTTACTGCATCTTTAACAAAACCAGGATATGATCCTTTAATTGGATATACTGGAACTAATATTGGTACAGGTACGGCAGTCAATTATTTTGCAAGTAGATATGCTAATAGAACAGATGTTCTAACATACGAATCTGATGATTCATGGTTCGGGTTTGGATCTACTGACTACACAAGAACTATAGTTGTTACCGTCCAAGATTGTGTAGAGCAAATAACTTTAGATGGTGACTATAGAAGCATGGGAACTGCTGTAGCCTCTTCTGGATGTACTAATGTATACAATACAGGAATTGCTTGCTCATTGCCTTGCACTTCTGATGCAGGAAACATTTCAATTTCTGGAGGAACTGCCACAAGTACTAACAATTATGATTTAACAAACTGCCAGACAATTACTTTAACGGCTTCAAATACAGACTTAAATTCAGGTGCATTGACTTATGGTTGGGCTTTATTTAGTTGTGATCCAGGTCTTCCTTTGACAACAGCTCAATTAGCAGATTTGACAACACACCCT
>JBELEU010000043.1:0-12970 GCA_042093455.1 Crocinitomicaceae bacterium
TCCAAGAAAAATATTTCTTAAATGCCCCAAATGAAGTGGCTTATTTGTATTAGGAGAAGAGTATTCAACCATAAATAAACGACCACTAGATTTTGTAACAAAACCAAAATCATCGTCTAAAAACCAATCTCTAACAACAGCCCCCCAATAAGCATGAGTCAATTGAATATTTAAAAAACCTTTGACAACATTATAAGAAGAAAAAAAGGAAGATTTTTCAATTAAATAATCACCAATTTGAGAAGCTGTTTCTTCAGGTTTATTTTTTGAGAACCTTAACAAAGGAAAAACCACCAATGTGAAATCGCCCTCAAAAACTTTTTTAGTTTGCTCTATAACTGGTGGAACACTAACAGCTTCGTCACCATATAAAGCGGATATTGCATCTGAAATAGTTTCAGAAATTTGTTTTAAAAAATACATTAACCTCTTTTTTCTACGATTGATGTTGCTTGATCTAAAATTCTTAAAGCTGTTTCAGCCATTTTGTTTTGTTTGTTATCTAAACATGGATTTATCTCTACAACTTCTAAACAACAAGTTCTTTTGTCAATCAATAAATGATTTATGATTCCGCTTGCTTCTTGTTCAGTGAAACCGTTCATAACAGGTGTTCCTGTACCGTATGAGACTAAATCACAATCTAGGCTATCAACATCAAATGATATGTAAATTAAATCACATGATGAAAGGTGTTTTAAAATCTCACTAGCAATAGTATCAGGAGATGTTCTTCTAACTTCTTCAACTGAAATTTTTTTAATGTTATTTTCAATAATAAAATAATCTTCTGGATCTTCTGATGACCTCAAACCAACTAAAACTACATCATCGGTATTTAATTTTGGTGATATATTTTCTAAATTCTTATACTTTTCCCATTGTTGTTGAGTTAAGTGATCCAGTTCATGAGCTCTGTGCTTATCATTGTCAGATCCAACGGAAGCTGCTAAAGACATTCCATGCACATTTCCTGATGGAGTAGTAAAAGGGGAATGCAAATCTGCATGAGCATCAATCCAAACTGCACCTATTCTTTTTTCTGGATAAGTAGACTTTAATCCTGCTAAAGTTCCTGCAGCATTGGAATGATCAGCAGAAATTATTAGAGGAAAATTGTGCTTATTTAATGACTTATTGATAGTTGACGAGATACCTTCGCATACTTTTATCACAGACTCAATACGTATTGCTTTCGGAAACTTTATAGGTTCGTCCAAAACATTATTGTAATTTGGGACAGTAATACTACTGTACTTTTTGAATAAATTTGATTTTAAATTTCTAGAGGCCACCTTTAATGCATCTATACTTAATGAAGAACCTCTTGTACCAGCGCCTATTTCAGAACAATTTTCAATAATCTGAATTTTACCCATTTATTATATTGTTAATTAATTTAGTTATTTAAAAAATTAATGATTTCGAAAATAAAAAACTATGAAGACGAAAGCATCAAAATAGTCGATAAAATTAAAACATAGGCCTTAATCCACTAATTTATCTTTAAAAACCTTTCTAAATTTATCAATTTTTGGTTGTATTACATATTGACAATACGATTGATTTTTGTTTGAATTAAAATAATTAACATGATATTTCTCTGCTTTGTAAAAAACATCTAGCATCAAAATTTCTGTAATAACTGGGTTATTCCACGCTTTTGACTCATTCAATTTATTTTTATAATTCTCAGCTTGTTTTAATTGATTCTGATCTAAACAATAAATACCAGACCTATATTGTGTTCCAATGTCATTTCCTTGCTGATTTAGAGTTGTAGGATCGTGTGTTTGCCAAAAAACCTCCAATAACTCACTAAAAGATATAACAGACGAATCATAAACAATTCTTGCAACTTCATTGTGTCCTGTTTGTCCAGAGCAAACCTGCTCATAAGTTGGATTTAATGTTGTTCCAGCACAATATCCTGGAAGAACAGATTCAACCCCTTTTAGTTGTTGAAATACAGCCTCAACACACCAAAAGCAACCAGCACCAAATACTATTGTATCGTTTTTCATATTAAATTTATCATTATTAGTTACCACTTCTAATTCAGAAGCATTACAAGAAAAAAGTGATTGTAATATCAACAGAGTTAAAACAAATCGCATATTTAAAATCATATAATTTTGTTGTACCACCAAATTAACGAATCTTTGGATAACGATATTTATTTGTATGATAAAAATTGGGTTAATTTCTGACACTCACGGACATTGGGATGATGCTTATGAAAAATACTTTTCAGAGTGCGATGAGATTTGGCATGCTGGTGATATTGGAAATATCTCCATCATGGATAAGTTAAACAAAATATCTCCAGCCAAAGCTGTATATGGAAATATTGACAATCATTTAATTAGAGCAGAGTACCCTGAGAACCTTTGTTTTAAAATTGAAGGTTTAAAATTTTGGATAACTCACATTGGAGGGAAACCCTACAATTACAACAAACGCACTTATTCAAAATTAAAAGATGAAAAACCAGATGTTTTTATTTGTGGACATAGCCACATATGTAAAGTAATGATGGACAAAAGGTTAAATACACTTTACATAAATCCTGGTGCAGCAGGAAAAGTAGGTTTTCACAATGTGAGAACTCTAATAAGATTCAATATTTCTTCAGGTTCAATAAAAAACTTAGAAGTAATAGAACTCAAAAAATAAACTACCTAAGTCTATCTAAAGATTTGATTAATTTCTCATCATTCTTTACGCCCCTATTTGCAAGAAATATTAAAGGAATTGCGCTTACCATTAAATATAATCCAATACCATAAGTTGGATTTTCAGAAACAATTTCTTCAGGCAATGTCACTGAAAGAAACATATATATAATAGTAATTAGCAATACAAAATAATTTGCCTTTCCCAATGATAATTGAGATTTTCGGTTTTTATACTTTAACAAGGTAAATATGCTTAATGAAATAGTAAATAAATAACCAATAAAGTATGGATAATTTGAAAAAACCTTTGGATAATTTGAAATGAAAAGATTATTTTCTGACTTCCACCCAAATGCTCCAAAAGAAATTACTTGATCTCCAATCTCGTAGCTTCCAAATGGAAATAATGTAGCAATAAAAACAACTACAATAGAAAGAATTATGTAAATCGACTGTACTCTTTGAATCATTTTTAATTTAAATTTTAACTATACAAATATAGTATTAGACTGATACAGTAGAAAAAGAATGAAAACAAAAAAATGAAAAATGTTTGAATCTTAATAAGTTGTATTATATTTGATAAATCAAGAATTATAAAACAATTCTGTTTTAATACCCAATCAAATAATCCTAACAAGCTAAATCAAGCTATTCCGATAATCACATATTTATTATAATTAATGTACGATATTGAAAATCTTAACAAAAAAAAGGTTACAGAACTAAGAGAAATTGCTGATACCCTTAAAATTGAAAAAACTGAGAAATTAAAAAAACAAGAATTGGTCTATAAAATTCTTGACGAACAAGCTCTTAAGCCTGTCGAAAAGAAAGAAGAAACAAAAAGAACTGAACCTTCTCACCAACCAAAAAGAGTTAACCCACCTAGTAATTCTACTGTTAAAAAACCTAACCCTAACAGGAACAATAATCACAAAAAACCTGAAAACAACAGAGCAAAGGAAGCAACTTCTGAAAACAAAGTTTCTGAAGAAAAAAACAAAGAAAATACTAGAGAAAATACATCAAACAGACCTCATAATAATAAGGACAATCAACATCATAAAAGAAAACCCCATCATCAACACCAAGAAAGAAACCACAACAAAGAAGATTATGACTATAATTTTGATGGAATTGTAATAAGTGAAGGTGTATTAGAGTTAATGCAAGACGGATATGGTTTTTTAAGATCAGCTGACTATCATTATCTTTCATCTCCTGATGATGTTTATGTATCTCAGTCACAAGTTAAATTTTTTGGATTAAGAACGGGTGATACCATAAAAGGTGTAGTTAGACCTCCAAAACATGGTGAACGATATTTTCCTTTGGTAAAAGTTGAAAAAATTAATGGTAGAGATCCAGAATTTATTAGAGACAGAGTTCCTTTTGAGCATTTGACCCCTCTTTTTCCTAGTGAAAAGTTTAAACTTACCGGTCATGCTGAAGAATCTATTTCAACAAGAGTTATGGATTTGTTCTCTCCTATTGGTAAAGGGCAAAGAGGAATGATTGTTGCCCAACCTAAAACAGGTAAAACAATGTTACTCAAAGATGTTGCAAATTCAATAGCAGCCAACCACCCTGAAACCTATTTAATTGTTCTTCTAATAGATGAAAGACCTGAGGAAGTTACCGATATGCAAAGAAGCGTAAAAGCTGAAGTTATTGCTTCCACATTTGACGAACCAGCAGAAAGACATGTAAAGGTGGCCAACATCGTTCTTCAAAAAGCTAAAAGACTTGTAGAATGTGGTCATGACGTATGTATTCTACTTGATTCAATTACAAGACTAGCAAGAGCCTACAATACGGTTATGCCGGCATCTGGAAAAGTACTTACTGGGGGTGTTGATGCTAACGCACTTCACAAACCAAAAAGATTCTTTGGTGCAGCTAGAAATATAGAAAATGGAGGTTCTCTTACTATTCTTGCTACTGCTTTAACAGAAACTGGTTCTAAAATGGATGAAGTAATATTTGAAGAATTTAAAGGTACTGGTAATATGGAACTTCAGTTGGATAGAAAAATTTCTAACAGAAGAATATTCCCTGCCATTGATATTCTTACTTCTGGAACGAGAAGAGAAGATTTACTACTAGATAAAGAAACCTTGCAAAGAGTATGGATTTTAAGAAAGCACCTAGCTGATATGAATCCGATTGAAGCAATGGAATTCATGAAAGATAGATTAAGATCTAGCAAATCAAATGAAGAGTTCTTAGTCTCAATGAACGGCTAATACCATTTAGATGAGCAAATCCATAAAAATTGGAATTGCAGCAGTTGTAATTTCAATACTATTTGAAATTATAACTTTTTGGTACGGACTTCATGATAACATAAATGCAAGCGCAATTTCATTTATGGCACATTCATTTATTTTGATATCATCTGTTGCAACTACAATCGTTTCTGTTAGCAAACACAAAGATTTCAATGATATTATATCTCAACTTAAAGCTGGTATTAAGACAACTTCTATTTACGCAGTTTTTATGAGCTGTTTTTTCTTCTCCTATAATAAATGGATCAATCCCAATTACATGGAGAACAGAAGAAACCACTTAATAGAACTAACTAAAGATGACAAAACAAGAGAGGTAATAAGAAATGAGATTGAAGCAAATCCAGAATATTATGAAACCGAATCTTCCGAAGACTTAATTGACAATCAACAAGAAAGTATCAATACAACCAGAGAACCAAAAGTAATTTTTGCGCTTAGTTTGTTCTCTTTAATGATATTGGGAATGGTTTTTTCATTAATTATTGCCTTTTTCAACAGAATGATTCAAAAACGATTCAACGAATAATCCTAGAACCTAATTCATTGAAATCAACACCATCAAAATTACCACTACTCATCATCAATAAATTTTGATTTTCCCAGTTTTTTGCTAAAATTATTTCTACTAATTCTTTAGATGATGTTAAAACTGTAATGTTTTCTGTTCCGAAAGAATTTAATACATCTTCTTCTGAAATATCATCCAATTTTTTATGCTTAATAGTAGCTCTATTAAAATAAATATATGCTTCATCTGCGTCAACCATTGAGTGATTATATTCTTGTAAAAAACCTTTATTTAAACTACTAAAAGTATGCAATTCCATACATGCTATTAAAGTTCTATTTTTAAATTGCTTTTTCAGGGCCTTGGTTGTTGCTTTTAATTTGGAGGGAGAGTGTGCAAAATCTTTATAAAATGAAAAATTATCATTCTTGCAAACAAGCTCTAACCTTTTAGAAGCCCCTTTGAAAGTTTTAATGGATCTGTAAAATGACACATCATCTATTCCAATTGTTTGACAAACCAACTGAGCAGCCTTCAGGTTTTGTAAATTATGATCTCCAAATACTTCAATAGGAATTTCATTCCCCATTTCATCTATTAAAACTGTTACCCCATCATCAATTAAATGGGAATGAGTAGTATATGATTTTTTTAAACAATTGTTTTCTACAGTACTTACCATATTAACTAATGGTGCATCATTACTACAATAAAAAAGTGATCCATTTGCAGAAACTCCTTCAGCAAATATTTTAAATTGATCAATGTAGTTTTCAAAAGTTGGGAAAACATTAATATGATCCCAAGCAATTCCACTTATTACAGCAATATCAGGATGATATAGGTGAAATTTCGGTCGTCTATCAATTGGGGAAGATAAATATTCATCACCTTCTAAAACAGCAATTTTTGGCTTATCAGACAACTTAACCATACAATCAAACCCTTCCAATTGTGCCCCAACCATATAGTTATGATCGACATTATTTACCTTGAGCACATGTAATATCATACTTGTTATTGAAGTTTTACCGTGACTCCCTCCAATAACAACTCTAGTTTGGCTCTTTGTTTGCTCATATATAAACTCAGGGTAAGAATATATAGGAATCTTTAAACTTTGTGCTGCCAACAGTTCTGGATTATCGGCTCTTGCATGCATACCTAATATTATTGCATCAATTCCAACAACTATGGATTCACGATTCCAACCAATTTTTTTTGGTAAAAGTCCATACTTGCTTAACCTTCCTTTTGATGGTTCAAAGATTTCATCGTCAGAACCAGTAACAACATCTCCTTTAAGGTGCAAAGCAATAGCTAAATTATGCATTGCACTTCCACCAATTGCAATAAAATGATAATTCATGGAATTAAATTAACACATATAAACACTCTCATTATGTGAATCACAATTAGTTTTTCACACTAAAACATTAAAATGAATTATATTTAAATTGAATTAATAGAATCACCTTTTAAACAATGTCAAAACCTCCAACAACTCCTTTAGCAGAAAGACTGAGACCAAAGTCATTGTCCTCGTTTATTGGTCAAGAGCATTTGGTTGGAAATAATGGACCAATTAAAAAAGCAATAAAAAATAAATTAATACCGTCCATGATTTTGTGGGGACCACCAGGAGTTGGCAAAACTACTCTAGCAGAAGTCATTTCACATGAACTGGATAGGCCATTTTACACCTTATCAGCAATTAATTCTGGGGTTAAAGACATACGATTAATCATTGATAAAGTCAAAAACAATGGAATGTTTAGTCAAGAAAATGCAGTTTTATTCATTGATGAAATACATAGGTTTAGTAAGTCACAACAAGATTCATTGCTTGCTGCTGTTGAAAAAGGGATAATTACTTTAATTGGTGCAACTACAGAAAACCCATCTTTTGAAGTAATATCAGCTCTTAGATCAAGATGTCAAACTTTTGTTTTAAAAAATCACAACAAACAAGACCTTGAAAAATTTCTTAAACAAGGACTTAATGATGATAAAATCAAAGAGAAAAATCCTATACTAAAAGAGAATGAAGCATTAATAAGAATTTCAGGAGGTGATGCTAGAAAACTTTTAAATGCTCTTGAATTTGTAATAAATAATGTAGAAGATGATGAAATAGTAATCACCAATGAATTAGTAACCAATACCATTCAACAAAACATATCGAAATACGATAAAAAAGGGGAAATGCATTACGACATTATTTCTGCTTTTATAAAATCTATTAGAGGAAGCGACCCTAATGGAGCAGTATACTGGTTAGCTAGAATGGTTCATGGAGGTGAAGATCCAAAATTTATTGCTAGAAGAATGATAATTTTAGCTTCAGAAGATATTGGATTAGCAAATCCAACTGCCTTAATTATGGCCAATAATTGTTTTGATGCAGTCCAAAAAATCGGATGGCCTGAAGGAAGGATTATATTGTCTCAATGTGCCATTTACCTAGCTGCATCTCCTAAAAGTAATTCTGCTTATCTTGCAATTAACAAGGCTTTAAATGAAGTTGAAATGTCTGGAGATTTGGCTGTGCCTCTTCACCTTAGAAATGCACCTACCAAACTAATGAAAGAATTAAACTATGGAAAAGACTATAAATACAGCCATGATAATAACGAAAATAATCTTCAAGAATTTCTTCCTGAAGAAATAACAAATAATAAATTTTATAATTCTGGAACAAACAAAAGGGAAAAAGATTTAAAGAACTACCTAAATCATATTTGGAAAGGGAAATATAATTACTAGTTGAATCAGTATTGGTTATATTTAAATGATGAAAAAAATATACATTTTAATTTTAATAGTTATTGTTATTACAAATTGCAATAAAAACAATACTTCTACATCTTGGAATGCTAATTATAATTTACCAATATCATCAGGAAATGTTGGATTATTTGACTTTTTAGATTCTAACAAAATTTATGAAAGCATTGATTCGAGTCATCTGATTTTTAAAGATTCTAAAACTGTTTATGAATTAAATCAAGAAGACTTTTTAAACGAACTAGAATTCAATTTTACAGATACTATGGATATTCCAAGTTTAATATATGGAATACCTTTTGAACCAGGATTTAACATTCCATATGCATTTAATGAAAATAAACAATTTACTTTCTCAGATATGGAGCTTACATCCATATCATTTAACACCCTTCAAATAGAATATACAATTAGAAGCAATGTAGAAGGGGCAATTGACTTTGAATTTACTTTTCCTAATATCTATGACAATAACAATAACATAATATCTGAGACTATATTAGTACCCAACCACTCGAGTGGAAACTCTACAGTTACAGGCTATTTTGACCTTGAAAATTCTAGGATGGACTTGACGGGAACAAATGGCAATTCATTTAACGAAATGATGACTGAGTTTAAACTTGGAGCATCAATTACAAACGATTCAGATTTAATTCTAACAAGTTCAAGTGAAGTAATTGTTGACATAAAACTTAAAAATCTGTCTATAAATAAGGCTATCGGATATCTTGGTAAAATAAACATCAATACTGAACAAGAAATTGACATCTCTATAATGGATCAAGTAAGTGCTAAAAACATTTCGATTGGCCCTCCCAATTTAAGCCTAAATATCTCAAATGGTGTTGGTGTAGACGCACAGTTAAAACTTAAAGAGATCACTTTCTCTAAAAACAATAATCAGGTAAATATTACTCACCCAATCATCAACAATACAATTAACATTAATAGGGCTTTAGATTTAGGATGGGACTTTCAAACTAGTAATTATACCATTGAAATTGACTCTGGAAATTCCAATATTCAATCCATTATTTCTTTATTACCAAATAAAGTATCTAGCGAATATGAACTAATGACTAACCCTCTAGGAAATATTTCTGGACATAATGATTTTTACAATTATAATCAACCTTTACAAGTAAATTTAGATATTGAACTCCCTTTATTGGTTACTATTGATTCATTAGTTTTAATAGAAAATATTCCACTTGAATTGCCATCTGACATCACATTAAAAGATGGTGAAATATTTTTTGAATTTCAAAATGGTTTTCCATTTGAAATTTGTGCTGAAATTAAGGTTGTAAATGGAAATAACATTGGTTTAAATCCAACTTGTATTCAATCAGGAATAACAAATATAAATGGAGAAGTAATTCATCCTTCTTCAAATTACCACATCATTGAAATAAATGAAAATGACATGAATGACCTAGCTATTTCTAAACAACTTGAGCTTAAACTATCTATTAGCAATCCTGATAATAATATAAATTATGCCATTCTTAATTCTCATAAATTCAATTTTAAAATTGGAGGGAACTTTAAAACTGAAATTAAAATTTAGTGAAATATATATCAATCATATTGTTAAGTTTTACTATTAGCTATTCTATTGGCCAAAACTTATTTATTAATCAGTTGGTATTACCGTTAGATACTACTAAGAATAATACCATTTACCACTATTCTGACATCCATTTTGGATCAACTCATTTTAAACTAGCATTGCCTTTAAAATTTTACAAAGGGGGTTTTATAACTAACGCTAATAAAGGAAACTTAAGCCAATTAGAAAAAATAAATATTTCTGGTGGATCAATGGATTTAAATGCAGGAGGAACCATATATAACCCAAACAACAAACACATTGACGGTTGGTATATAAATATGAATTGGCTTCAATCAGCAGCTATTAAATACCCACAAGGTTTATTTAATGCAATAATGGATGGAAATACAAATATTGACAACATTATAAACCTTTCTAAAATAAATGGCCATTTAAGAAGTCATCATAAATTTAGTTTTGGTATTATTAAATCAAAATGGCTATACGGGTTAACCATTGGAAGTATCAACAAAGAAATAAATATGAGTTTAAATAACAATAGCTCTATTTTATTTGACAATCCATATGAATGGGATATTGCTTTAAATGGAGAAATTAACTCATCACAACCAAGCACAAATAACTTTACCTCAAACGGCATAAGTTTTGGAACTGACATCATTCACAAAAATCAAAATAATGAAAAATGGATATACAGTATAGGTATCAACAACTTCGGGGTGCTTATTTTAAATAAAAACAACCCAACGTACAGTATCGACACTTCATTTGTATTTTCTGGACTTAGTCTTGAAGAATGGGGAAATATAGATTCAAGCATTGCTAACTATTCTTCTATTTTAGACACATCTTACAAGTCAAATATTACCTCACTCACACCATTTACATTGGCAGGTAATCTACAGTTTAAAGTAAATAATAGTTTATTTATGTACTCAAACGTTAAATACACCCACCTCAGCCAAGGTAATTATAGTTTTTCAGTTGGGAGTTTTAAGAAAATAAATGATAAATTTTTAATTGGGAGCGGACTTAATTACCATAGTATCAGCACATTTCAATTGGAATTGTTTTCCTATTATAAAAGAGAAAAA
The DNA here is from genome assembly GCA_042093455.1 of Crocinitomicaceae bacterium. Classification (GTDB taxonomy): domain Bacteria; phylum Bacteroidota; class Bacteroidia; order Flavobacteriales_D; family Parvicellaceae. The sequence goes on from JBELEU010000043.1 coordinate 10,944, forward strand.
ATAAATTTAGGCATCAAGTTAAATAACTTGGTTGGAATCATTCCAAGTATTGGAAAATCATTTGGGCTACAAACCTTTATCTCATGGAAATTATGATGAAATTCGTGATAAAAATATATTTATTGTTGATTTTGAACAGTTTAACAGCCCAATCTGTTTTTTTTAAATCATACGGAGGAGATGGAAATGATTTTGGTGAAGAAGTTATTGAAACCAACGATTCATCCTTTGTAGCGGTTGGCGGAACTGAAAGCTTTGGGAATGGCTTAATGGATCTATATCTCTTTAAAACAGATTCTATTGGCAATATTAAATGGACAAAAACTTTTGGCGGGCCAAATATTGACTATGGAAATGATGTTGTGGAAACTGATGACAATGGATACATTGCATGTGGATATTCAAATAGCATTGGATTAGATTATAATATATTTATTGTAAAAGTTAGCACTGACGGAACTCATCAATGGACAAAAAATATTGGAGGAAATAATTGGGATTTTGCAAATAGTATAACCCAATCGAAATTAAATCCTTCGCAATATTATATTGTTGGAGAAACATATAGTTCTGGACAAGGCAATGGCGATGCATTTATACTTAAAATAAATAACAATGGAGATACCCTTTGGATGAAAACTTTTGGTGGTCAAGAGAACGATTACTTTAATGATGTAATTGAAGATAATGCTGGAAATGTTTATTGTATTGGAGCAACAAAAAGTCAAAGTAATACTGAAAATTTATGGATTACAAAACTTGACACTAGCGGTCAATTACAGTGGAATTACTATCACGATGATTCAATAAATACAAAAGGAAACTCTATTACTGTTCTTGGAAACAACAATGAAAAAATAAATTTTTGTGGAGAAATTTACGAGCATGATTCTATAAGCTTTGACAAAACATTTTTAATAGGTGGCATTAGTAATATGGGGAATTATAATTTCAACGCTAGTTATCCTAATAATTTTTCTAAATATGAAACAGCTTGTGTGAAAGTAATGCAAAAACCAAATTCAAATAGGTATTTTGTTGTGTCTAACTATTTTCAAAATGACAACAATAAAATATTTTATGCCGAACTAGCAGATCAGTGGCAACAACCCAACACTAGTAGAATTAAAGGAAATGGAAATGACTATGTTCATGGAGGTGATTTCTTAAGTAATGGAAATGGGTTTATTATTTCTGGAACAACTGAACAAACAACAAATGGTCAATCAGATGTTTTTTTGTCAAGAACAGACAATGGACTATGGGATATAAACTTTAATAATGTCTCAATATTAGCATCTAAACCAATTGAAAAATTAGATTTTCAAATTTTCCCAAACCCTTGCTTAAAGTATTTGAATATAAAAAATATTGATTCGCCCAGTAATTTTGAAATAAAAGACATTTATAACAAAACTGTATTGACTGGAAAAATAAACAATGGACCAATAAATGTTGAAAAATTAAATTCAGGCATATTCTTTTTGAGAATTAAAAAAGAAAATACATTTAAGAAATTTATAAAACTTTAAGTTTTGCTAAAAAATAATATTCCTTGTTGGTTGAATACATTTCCTGAAAGTCTAATAAGTCTAGCGGTTCTTTATTGTTAATAAACCCCTTAAGAGTAAAGATTCTGTAATTTTGTTTTTCAAAAAATTCAAAAACATCTAAAGGTTCAGTTCCATAATAATCAGAGGCGCCTAAACCATGTTCAAAAACTATTACAGGATGAAACTTTTGAATTGTTTTAACAGCTCCTTTAAGAACACCTAATTCACCTCCTTCAACGTCAATCTTAATCAAGTCTACCCTATCGTGATTTTTAACTTGATTATCCAAAGTATCCAATTGGATTTGGATGGTATTTATTTTCTCTTTTTTTGGATATGTTCTTTGTGCTCAGAATCATATAAACATTCAATTAGTAAAAAAACAGACAGTGGAATACTAACTTGTAAAAAATGCAGTTATAATAATAGTAATCAACTTAAGAGAATCAAGGGTAAGTTATCTTTACAAGAAGA
>JBELEU010000044.1:0-12886 GCA_042093455.1 Crocinitomicaceae bacterium
GAAGACCAAATGTTGGTAAATCCACTCTTTTTAATCGTTTAATTGGTTCAAGAAGGGCAATAGTTAAAGAGGTAAGTGGTGTTACTAGAGATAGACATTATGGTAAATCCGAGTGGAACGGAAAAGAATTTTCAGTCATTGATACTGGGGGGTATGTATCGGGTTCTGAAGATATATTCGAAGGTGAAATTAGAAGACAAGTTGAAATTGCTATTGAAGAAGCAAATGCTATAGTTTTTGTTGTAGATGTTGAAACGGGAATTACTGATTTAGATAGTGCAGTAGCAGATATTTTAAGACAAACAAAAAAACCTATCGTTGTGGCTGCCAATAAAGTGGATAATAACGAAAGAATCAATGATACTTTTGAATTTTATCAGTTTGGATTGGAAAATATATTTGGAATTAGTGCAATAAACGGTTCTGGTACCGGTGAATTGTTAGATCATTTGGCTTCTCAACTGCAAGATGAGGAGGTTGCTGAAAAATCAGAAATACCAAGAATAGCAATTATTGGTAAGCCAAATGTTGGTAAATCCTCTTTAACTAACGCACTTTTAGGAGAAGATAGAAATATAGTTACTGATATTTCTGGAACAACTAGAGATGCAATTGATACACATTTTAATGCATTTGGATTTGATATGATTCTTGTTGATACTGCAGGTATTAGAAAAAAAAGCAAAGTACATGAAGATATCGAGTTTTATTCTGTAATGAGAGCAATTAGAGCGATAGAAGATTGTGATGTATGTTTATTTATGGTTGATGCAAATGATGGTGTTCAGAAGCAAGATTTAAGTATTTTTTCAGTCATTGAAAAAAATAAGAAAGGGGTTGTATTGTTGATTAACAAATGGGATACTATTGATAAAGAAACACAGACCACAAAGAATTATGAAGATGCTACTTTGGAGAAATTAGAACCATTTAATGATTTGCCTATTTTATTTGTTTCAGCACTAAACAAACAGCGTATTCATAAAGCTCTTGAAACCGCTATGGAAGTTTATGAGAATAGAACTCAAAAAATACCTACTTCAATACTTAATGAAGTGATGCAGGCCGCTATTGAGAAAAATCCACCACCTTCAATTAAGGGAAAGTATATTAAAATAAAGTACGTAACTCAATTGCCTACTTATTCTCCAACATTTGCCTTCTTCTGTAACCTTCCTCAGTATGTCAGAGACTCTTACAAAAGATATTTGGAAAATCAATTGAGGAAAAACTTTAATTTAACTGGAGTTCCCATTCGTATTTATTTTAGAAAGAAATAAAAAGGCTCCCAAAAGGAGCCTTCTTAAAGTAATTTATTTTGCCAGTTGATTAAGCAAAAGCATTTTTGATTTTATCTACAAAATCTAGTTTTTCCCAAGGAAATAATTCAACTTCTAAAGTCTTTGAAGTGCCATCTGGTGTTGTAAAAGTTTTAGTTACTTTTTCAGGGTTTCTTCCCATGTGGCCGTAAGCTGCAGTTTCTAAATATATTGGAGTTCTAAGATTGAATCTATTCTCAATAGCATAAGGTCTCATGTCGAATACTTCAGCAATTTTTTCAGCAATTTCTCCATCGTTCATGCTCACTTTGCTTGTTCCGTAGGTATTTACATAAAGTCCTACTGGATCGGCAACACCAATTGCATAAGCTACTTGTACAAGAGCTTCATCTGCAATTCCTGCAGCAACTAAGTTTTTTGCAACGTGTCTAGTAGCATAAGCAGCAGATCTATCAACTTTACTAGGGTCTTTTCCAGAAAATGCACCTCCACCATGAGCGCCTTTTCCACCATAAGTGTCAACAATTATTTTTCTTCCAGTCAATCCGGTATCTCCATGAGGACCACCTATAACAAATGTCCCTGTTGGATTTACATGAAAATTGATATTATCATTAAATAAGTTTTGAATGTGAGCTGGAAGTAAGTTTTTAATTCTTGGAACAAGAATATTGATTACATCATTTTTGATTGTGCTTAGCATAGCTTCTTCAGAATCAAAATCATCGTGTTGAGTTGAAACTACAATAGCATCTATTCTCACAGGTTGATTGTCATCAGAATATTCAATAGTGACTTGTGATTTAGAATCTGGCCTTAAGTAGGTCATTTCTTTTCCATCTTTTCTGATTTGAGCCAATTCTTTAAGTAAAAGATGTGAGATTTCTAACGGAAGTGGCATGAAGTTGTCAGTTTCATTGGTAGCGTAACCAAACATCATACCTTGGTCGCCTGCTCCTTGTTCTTCTTTATTTGCTCTTTCTACACCTTGGTTTATATCAGGAGATTGTTCGTGAATAGCAGATAGTACACCACAAGAATTCCCATCAAACATGTATTCTCCTTTTGTATATCCAATGTTGTTAATTACATCTCTAGCTATTTTTTGTACATCTAAATAAGCAGATGATTTTACTTCTCCTGCAAGAAAAACTTGGCCAGTTGTTACTAGGGTTTCACAAGCAACTTTTGAAGTTGGATCAAAAGCTAAAAAATTATCTATTAACGCATCCGAAATTTGATCTGATACTTTGTCTGGGTGACCTTCTGAAACGGATTCTGAGGTGAATAAATATGGCATATTATAATTATCTAATTGGGTTTTTATAAAATTTATAGAGGAGAATTTAACGTGATAGACATCCAATTTAGCTTTTTTAAGGTGGTTGCAAGCAGTCAAATCACTCCACTAATACGGCCGCAAATGTATGAAATTCAAACAATTGAAAAAATCTAATTGGTTAATTTTTTAAAGATGTCTTCAAGATTATCAGAATGTTTTTGTAAAGTTAAAATGAGCAAGTTGTTTTCGGAAGCAAATTTAGAAATAATTACTCTGATGTCTTTCTCAATAGTTGAACTGATAATCCAAAGGTTTCCTTTTGGTTCAACATTAGAGATTTCAGGAATTGTTTGAAGTTGTTTTAAACTTATTTTTTTATCAAACTCTACGATAAAAGTTTGTGTATTTGATTTTGCCTTTTTGTTGGTTATGTTGTCATCTGCAACTAGTTTACCGTTGTTTATTATAATAATTCTATCGCATATTGATTCAACTTCTTGCATTATGTGAGTAGATAATAATATGGTTTTAGTTTTACCTAATTCCATTATTAAGTTTCTTATTTCTTCCAATTGATTTGGATCTAATCCAGTGGTTGGTTCATCAAGTATTAATACACTTGGATCGTGAATTATTGCTTGAGCTATTCCAACTCTCTGCTGATAGCCTTTAGAAAGTTGTCTGATTTTCTTATGAGATTCCTTTTCTAATTTAACTTTTGATATTGCATCATTGATTGCAGATTTATGATTCTTTATTTTATGAATTTTAGCTATGAATTCAAGAAACTCTCTGACATACATTTCTTCATACAAAGGGTTGTTCTCAGGAAGATAACCAATTGATTGTTTAACTTCATTGGCAGAAGTTAAAATACTTCTTTGATTTACTATTGCGTCACCTGATGAGGGTTGAATAAAACCAGCTATTATTTTCATAGTGGTTGATTTTCCGGCTCCGTTGGGGCCTAAAAAACCTACAATTTCTCCTTTATTTATTTTAAACGAAATGGAATCAAGAGCCACTTGTTCCTCATATGTTTTAGATAGGTTATTAACAACAATACTCATCTTTGAATTTATTTTTCACTAAAGTAATTCATAAGTTCATAACAGAAAAATCAATTTTCCTGTTACTTTACATAAACTGTTGTTATTTTTAATGAATTATGATAAACGGATTAGTATATAGATCTACAGGCAGCTGGTATGATGTTAAGTTAGAGACTGGTGAATTCATTGAAGCTAGATTAGTTGGTAAGTTAAGAACAAAGGGGATTAGAACAACAAATCCAATTGCTGTAGGAGATAAAGTGTCATTAATTATTGATGATGATAATAATGCAGTCATCCAGTCTATTGTTCAAAGAAGAAATTATGTAATTAGAAAATCAGTTAACTTATCTAAGGAAGCTCATATTATTGCGGCTAATGTTGATTTAGCTATTCTGATTGTTACTGTTTCTTACCCTGTGACTTCTCCAGGTTTTATTGATAGATTTACTGTTACAACAGAGGATTATGGGATTCGGTTATTAATAGTTTTTAATAAAATTGACTTGTTTGATGAAAAGGATATTGAACTTTTACAAAGCTATGAGGAAGCGTATCAAATAGCGGGTTATCCAACTTTAAGAACCTCTGCACAAGAAAAGATAGGTGTTAATGAATTAGAAGGACTAATAGAAGGAAAAACTGTTCTTTTTTCTGGAAATAGCGGTGCAGGAAAATCAACCTTAATAAATGCTTTGAATTCTGGTTTTGAATTAAAAACAGGTGAGCTTTCTTCCTCTCATCAAACTGGAAAACACACCACTACTTTTGCTGAAATGTTTGATTTTAAAGAGGATACTAAGATTATCGACACTCCAGGGGTTAAAGGATTTGGACTAGTAGATTTAGAAAAAGAGGAATTGTCTAGGTATTACCCTGAAATGATAGCTTTGTTAAATGAATGTAAATTTCATAATTGCAGACACATTAATGAGCCAGGTTGTGCAGTAATAGCAGCTGTGAAAAACAAAGAAATTGGGCCAAGTAGATACAAAAGCTATTTAGCCATGTACAATGAAGATAAAGACAATAATTATAGAGCTAATATTTTCCCAAAATAAATGAGAGTTGTTGTTCAATTGGTTAAAGAATCCTCTGTAAAAGTAAATGGTGTTATAAAAGGAGAGATTGAAAATGGATTTCTTGTTTTGATTGGGATAACTCATAACGATACAGAAAGTGATGCAAGTTGGATATTGGATAAATTGGTTAAGCTTAGAGTTTTTGATGATGATAATGGAAATATGAATAAATCTTTATTAGATACTAATGGGGCAGTATTATTGGTTAGCCAGTTTACTTTATATGCTTCTACAAAAAAAGGAAATAGACCTTCTTTCTTAAATGCCGCTTCACCAAAAATTGCTGAAAAATTATACGATTATTCGATAGATTATTTAAAAAGTAAATATAAAATTAAAGTTGAAACAGGAGTTTTTGGAGCTATGATGGACGTTGGTTTAATTAACGATGGACCAGTTACAATAACCATAGACTCTAAAAATAGGGAATAACTTATAAAATAAACAAATGACAATAAAGGAAGCGCAAGAAGCAGTAGATAAATGGATTAACACTATTGGAGTTAAATATTTTAGTGAACTAACAAATATGGCCATGCTAACAGAAGAAGTTGGTGAGGTAGCAAGAATTATTGCTAGAAGGTATGGTGAACAAAGTGAAAAAGAATCAGATAAAGACAAAGATCTTGGCGATGAATTGGCAGATGTGCTTTTTGTTCTGCTTTGCTTGGCCAATCAAACAGGTATTGACATGGAAAAGGCATTGAATCAAAACTTATTGAAAAAAACAAAAAGAGACATCAACAGACATAAAAATAATAAAAAACTGTACTAGTACTTTTGCTAAATATCACAAGTAATGCCAATTCCAAGAATATTCATTATTAAAGGGTTTTTGACATTCAAATCGCTAATTCGCAAATACTTAATTTGAAGATTTACATTTGAGTTTAGATTGTGTTTAAGTCCAACTCCAAATCTATTTTTATTAAAATTTGGGTTGTTACTTACATCATTCATCAAGAAATAAAATTCATTGTATAAGTAACAAGATGATTTCTTGTTGAATTTATATTTCAATTTCAACCGTGTTCTTTCATAAAAATCATTCCATCCAATAGGATTGAAATTGTATTGGGTTCGGAGTCTAAAATACAAAGAGAAATCACCCATTTTTTCTTTGTAAGTTAAATCGTTTTGAAAACGATTGTTATTGATCAAGTTGTATTCTTTATTTAATAGTCTATATCTGTAAGCAAATGAAGTTGATAGTTTTTTATTTATTTTTTTATCTAATCCTATTTGTGAATAAAACTGGTTGATGTTTGAAGAATTGCCATTCGTTCTTATTTCATTTTTTGAGATAATAAAAGTGGTTTTATTAAGCTTAAAATTAAAATTAGCTTTTGTCCAAGACCCAAAATCTTCATTTTTTTGTGTAAACGCAATAATGGGGAATAAAAAAAATATAGCGAGAATATTTCGCATGCTTCTATATATAATTAGCAATATGAATGGTGCCAATATCATTTATTTCATTATTACTATCAATAGTAGTATTTATAATAACAACACTGTCTTGCCCATTTGGACAATCTGCACAATCGCTGTAAACAAAAATGTCGTATGGTCCAGGGTTTAAGAAGTTAAATTCAAAGGACCCATCATGGCTTGTTTTAACATCGTCATCATAAGTGTTGTTTAAATTGCCATAAATTATGTAGACATCATGCTCCTGGGCATTGTAAGTTGCAACGGTATCTCCAATAATATTTATGTTATTGACTTGTACTTTGCCAAAAATAGAGGCTTGACCACCGATTCCAGGGTTTTTAGTGCAACAAATTAATAGTAAAAAAGAATTAAATAATAGTATATTAAATATGTGTTTTCTCATTTGAAATCTTTAATAATTAGTTTTCAAACCTTAGTTTCTATCTACATGTGTATGTGATAAGAATTATAAATGGCTTGAAATTTAATAAACTTTGAAGTTAAATATATGATATTAAACAATATGCCATTTGAATTATTGTGTTGCTTTTCAATTTATTTCAACACTATTAATTGATGTAATTGAAAACATTTAGTTTATCTTATGATAAGATTAAAATCACATTGCAGTAATTTTAAGAATAACTTTAATTAGTATCATCGCATGGTGAGTATAAAGTATTTTAATAGCGAGTACAATAATATTTCTGACAAGCAATATGCAGATGAAAAATTTCGTCTTCAAGTTGAGCTTTTGAAACTACATGAATGGGTCATAAAAAAGAACAAAAGGGTTGCTATTGTTTTGGAAGGAAGAGATGCAGCAGGTAAAGGTTCAACCATTAAAAGGTTCATTGAGCATTTAATGACAAAACATTTTAGAGTTTATGAGTTAGGAGCACCGTCTGATAAAGAAAATAGAAGTTGGTTCAATACTCATGAAAAAGCCTTGCCAAAAAAAGGTGAAATTGTTTTTTTTGATAGGTCATGGTACTCAAGAGCAATGATTCAACCTACAATGGGTTATTGTTCAAAAAATCAATATAAATATTTCATCAATCATGTAAATAAGTGGGAAGAAGATTTGATTGATAATGGTTTAATTTTAATCAAATTTTATTTATCTGTAAATAAACCTACTCAAAAAATGCGTTTTCATTTACGTGAAAAACACAAATTAAAATATTGGAAATTGTCACAAAACGATTTAGAAACATTAAAGAAGTGGGAAGAGTATACTTTTTATAAAAATCAAATGTTTGACAAAACATCTAACAAAAAATCTCCATGGATAATTATTAACTCAAATAATAAAATGGTAGCTCGTTTAAATGCCATGAGATATGTGTTGAATTCTATTAAATACGAAGGTAAAGTTGAACTTAAAAATGTAGATTGGTTGATCGATATGAAAAGTAGATCCCTAAAACTTTTTGGTGTTTCATTTAATGAATTGACTAACGATCAATATGCTTTGTTGAGTAAATTAAAACAGTTGGAAACCACTAAAAACATTCAATTGTAGTTTTCCTTTTATATGGAATTAATACGTTTTTTTTGTTGATTTTCAACATTTAACTGTGTATAGTGATACACCTAAGAACATAAAATCACCCAATTAATCAACTATTTTCAAGTTGTAGCATTAGTTATAACATGAAAAGTAACCCATTACGTGCGGGAAGTTTAGTTGTAAATAACAACAATGAAATATTGTTGATTTTTAGAAAAGGCATGTGGGATCTTCCAAAAGGGAAATTAGAGATTGAGGAGTCACCATCTTTAGGAGCTTTAAGAGAAACAGCAGAAGAAACAGGATTAAAGCTAAAAAAATTAAAAGTTAAATCTAAACTGACTACAACTTCACATCTTCTTAATGGAGAGGATGTGAAAACAAAATGGTTTTTAGTGAAATACAAAGGCTTTAAATACAAACTTATTCCACAAAAAAAAGAAGGTATAAAAGAATGTAAATGGGTGAGTGAAGACTTGCTTCTTTATTATATGCCCGTGCTGAGAAACTATGCAAAAGATGTATTTAATTTTTATTTCAGCACGGTAAAAACACATCAATTATAATATTAACTAAAATTATTTAAGATGAACACAATACTTCAAATAAGCGATAAGCACCTTCATTGGTTGCAAACAGAAAATATGAATGAAACAGTTGGGTATGGAACACCATGTTACAGTACAACTAGAGCTTGCGTTATTGCATCCATGATTGGTTACAAAGGTAATTTTAAAGCATGCTTAAAAAAAGACGGCCACAAACCTATGTTTTTCATGAACGGGAGACTGGTTGCCTAATAATATATCTTTCACTTTTATGAGTTTAAATTTTAATGCATGAATATTTCTATGCGTTATTCCAATAGCTATTTTTTATGATTACACAGAAGTATACTAAGTCTGTAGCAGTAAATATGGTTATTGCCAACATGATTGGTACAGGTATTTTTACAGCTATTGGCTACCAAGTGATGGATGGAGGCATTCCTGATGTGTTTTCAATTTTAATGATATGGATTATTGGAGGAGTTTTGTCGCTTTGTGGTGCTTTTGCATACAGTGAAGTAGCAAGCGTTGTCAATAGGTCAGGAGGAGAATATTCCTTCTTGACGGATTTGTATCACCCTATTTTAGGTTTTTTAAGTGGATGGATTTCTCTGATTGTGGGTTTTTCTGCGGCAATAGCGGCTTTAGCTCTTGCTATTGGAGAGTATTTGTTGCCGTTATTAGGCGTTTCTAAAACGTTTGTGTTTTCAATAATTGGTATGGAATTGTCTATACAAAAGCTAGTTGCTTTAGGAGTTATTTTAATCGTTTCCTTGATTCATATGAAGGGAGTGAAAATTGGCGGTATTTTCCAAAATTACATAACCACCTTCAAATTGATTTTAATCTTAGCTATACTTATTGTTCCATTTGTTTTCATAGGCTATGAACCAAGTCATGTGAGTTTTATGCCCAGCGAGAAAAGTATGGACACAATTTTCAGCATGTCTTTTGCTGGCTCGTTGGTTTGGGTAATGTTTTCTTATAGTGGGTGGAATGCTAGTAGTTATATAATTGACGATTTAGATAACCCAAAGAAAAACCTCCCTTTTTCACTGATTGTTGGAACCGTTGTTGTTACCGTAATATATGTTTTGTTAAATTTTGTTTTCATGTATGTTGCCTCTTTCAATGAATTGGAAGGTCAATTGGATGTAGGGAATGTTGTAATGCAAAAAGTATTGGGATACAATAGTGCTCTTATTTTTAGCGGAGTTTTTTCTGTTGCTTTATTTTCAGGAGTTAGCGCCATGATGATTGCAGGGCCAAGAGTTGCTGAGCAAATAGGAAAAGATTATAACTTATTTAAAAAGCTTGGGACAAAAAATAGTAAAGGAAATCCTGTTTTAGCAATATTATTTCTTGCAATAGTGTCATGTTTTTTGGTTGTTTTTTCATCATTTAAAGACATGATTGAATACATAGGAATTACCTTGACTATTTTTTCCATTTTAACAGTGGGAGGTGTTTTTATTATAAGAACTAAAGGGTTAGTCAATAAGCTTGGGGTGAGGTGTTGGGGTTATCCAATTACACCAGCATTGTTTATAGCACTTTCTTTATGGATGTTGTTGTATTTTTTTAGTGAAGATCCAATTAAAATAATTTGGTGTTTATTAACACTTGTTCCTGGGTTCGTGATCTACTTTTTTTCTAAAAAATGAGAGTTAAGTTCGTATTAATTGTTTTATTATTTAAGACTACGTATTCTCAACAAAATTCAATTGAATTAAGTCAAAATGTGCTGTCCTTTATTCAAGGAAAAGATTCTTTAGTAGATGAGGTCTTCAATAATCAAGACAAGTTTAAACTCCAAATCATTTACGGTCAAACCAATCGTATTTCAAATGATTCGGTTGAGGTTTTAAATGCTAAGCTTTCTAAGTTCAATGCTTATTTCTATCCAGCTAGTGCAATTAAATTGCCTTGTGCAATACTAGCATTAGAAAAATTAAATGAATTAAGTATTCCTCCGTTACATTATTTTAGAATAGGTGATGAATTCTTTTGTGGAAACATGTCGCATGTTATCAACTCCAATAAAAATAAATCATCTTATTTTGATGTGATTAAAATAATGTTGACTGTTAGTGACAATGCCGCCTACAATAGTGTTTATGAGTTTTTAACACCTGCATACATTACCAATCAATTGATGGATAGAAATTTACAAAGCATAAATATTTACAGAAGATTTGCAGGATGCAGTGTAGCTGAAAACTTAAAAATAAACTCCATTAGTTTTTACAATACAAACGATAATTTTATAATTAAACAAGAGGCTTCTGTGTTAGGGTTGGCTGAAATGGCCGAAAAATACAAATACACCAATGCTAAATTAATAGGTGAGAACCACGAAGCAAACGCCACTATCCTTAATAAGCCTTATGATTTTAATTACAACATTGAGGCATCATTAACCGATTTGCATGAAGGGTTAGTAAGGTTGGTTTATCCAAATTCAACTCTCTCAGAACTCAGTTGGAAAATCAGTCCAAACGATAGGGATTTCGTGTTGAAACATTTGGGTATGTATCCAAAAGAATTAAATATGCCAAAATACTCAGATACGTTGAAATACCCTGATAATTTATATAAGTACATAGCACTTGGTGATGAAACTAACCTGTCAAATACCCATCTTAGAACGTTTAGTAAATTAGGGCTTTCGTATGGTTTTGTTACAGAAACAGCTTATGTCGTAGACTTCAAAGAAAACATTGATTTTTTTCTATCTATTAGCATGTATGTCAATGAAAATAAAACAGTAAATGACAATCACTATGAATACGAAACCGTTGCAAGACCTTTTTGTGCAAAACTGGGTGAGTTGCTCATTGAGTATGAAAAGTCAAAAAGAACAGAGCTAAGTAAAGATTTGTCTTATTTTAAAAACCTATTTACAAATTGATGAGTAGGTTTAAGCTATTATTTATAATTGTTTTTGTAGTTTTTCTCAATGCTTGCAATACTGCTTCAAAAAGTTCGGTTGAAGACGAAACTTTAGCGAAATCATTTGTTGCAAAATCATCAGATATAAATAACATTAAGAACGATACTGCAATTGTTTTGTATTATAAAGGAACTCCTTTTGAAACCTTAATTAAATCAATAGATGACTCTGTCTCTTACAAGGGAACTATACTAGCCCTTCACGGTTGGAATTTGTCTTACAACGATTGGTGCGATAGCACATCGCTTTGTGATAAAGCCAAAGCTATGGGTTATGTAGTTGTATTGCCTAATATGGGTAAAAGTGTTTATTCCAGTAGGTATTATCCTCAAACAAGAAAAGACTGGGCCATCTTTCCAACAAGACTGTGGTTTCAAGACACATTAATTACTCATTTACAGACGCAGTTTAATTTATTTTTAGCTGATAATAATAATTTTATACTTGGCTTATCTACTGGTGGAAAAGGAGCTGCGCTTCTTGCTCTTGAAAATTCGGATTTATTTAAGGCTACAGCCGTATTGTCCGGTGATTTTGATCAGACCTACGATACTACAAGCAGTTTTTATAAAGGGTTTTATGGTGCTTATTCAGCTCATAAAGAAAGATGGGAAGAGGCAGATAATGTGGTATACAGTATAAAAGATTATGTTGTTCCAACTTATCTTGGACATGGAAGGGATGACAATGTTGTTGACGTTCAAGAAACACAATTGTTTCACAAAATTTTGCTAAGTAACCATCCAAATAGTTCAGTTAAATTGCATATAGATACTACGGCAAAACACAATTACAAGTATTGGGATAGTGAAGTAGATGCAATACTTAATTTTTTTAATTCAACAGTAACTAAATAAATTTCTTCAACTTAAAATGTTGTTGTAGTTTCGCAATTCATTTTCAGTATTGGTATGCAAAAATTAAAAGACCGTTGGGGTATTGAATCCAATATTCAAGTAATATTAATCTTCATTGCTTTTGCAGTAAATGGTTCATTTGCTGCATGGGTAGCAAAGCCACTAACTGCATTTTTTGGGATATCTATTGATGTGATAAGTCCTTTGCTTTACTGGCCTTTGAGAATTATTTTGATTTTTATAGTATATCAATCAACTTTACCTCTTGTTGGATTTGTTTTTGGGCAATTTAAATTTTTCTGGAATTTTGAAAAGAAATTTTTATCTAGAGTTGGTCTTGGATTTCTTTTTAAAGATTAATAATTCTATTGTATCACTTTTGTAAAGTGTCTATTTCCTTAGCTAATTCATAATCAAGTTCAGTTACTGAATTGGTAGAATGTGTCCATAATTCGAGTTCTACCAAGTTATAGAGATTTGTAATTTTGGGGTGATGATTTAATTTTTCTGAAACACTCCCAACATTATTTATAAATTCTAAAGCTGAAGTAAAGTCATTAAAATTAAATGATTTCATTAGTTTGTTTTTAGATTTTGTCCAGTTCATTTGTTTGTGTTTTTATTTGACTTGCACCTGTGACTGCAGTATTTAACTTCATTCCAGTTTTTCTCCCATTGAAAGGTTTTAAACATGATAAACAAACCTTGTATGGAAGTGGTTTTTTTAATTTTGAAGTTTTGGTTGAAATTAAAAAATTAATCTACATTAAGAGTTATGGTTTAATATTGATCTATTTTTGGTTTATGAAAAGAAAAGATTTTTTAAAAAAATCCTTCACTTTTGGAGCTCTTAGTTTTTCAATGCCATTCATGCTTAGAGCGTCA